>JAGRKY010000523.1 GCA_020442095.1 Bauldia sp. | reverse complement strand
CGGCGGCGACCTCAGCCACGAATTCCTCGTCCTCGCCGATACCGGCGAATCCGGCGTCTATTGCCACAAGGACGTCCTCGGGCAGAGCGTGCCGGGCGACGACTTCGACTATGCGGGCGATCTCGACGCGGTCATCGCGCCGTGGACCGCCTATTACGCGGCAACCGAGGACGTTCACGACCCCGAACGCTTCGAGCGCGAGGTGCCGGAGGAGAAGCGGCTCCATACGCGCGGGATCGAGGTCGGCCAGGTGTTCTACTTCGGCACCAAATATTCGGTGCCGATGAAGGCGAATGTGACCGGCCCCGACGGCGTCGACCGGCCGGTGCATAGCGGATCCTACGGGATCGGCGTCTCGCGCCTCGCCGGCGCGATCATCGAGGCCTCCCACGACGACGACGGCATCATCTGGCCCGACGCCGTGGCGCCGTTCTCGGTCGGGCTGATCAACCTGAAGCCCGGCGACGAACCGACAAGCGCCGCGGCGGAGGGAATCTACGACCGCCTCACGAATGCCGGAATCGAAGTCCTCTACGATGATGTCGACAACCGGGCCGGGGCAAAGTTCGCTACGATGGATTTGATCGGCCTGCCGTGGCAGGTCATTGTCGGCCCGAAGGGAATCGCCTCGGGCGAGGTCGAGGTCAAGCGGCGCGCAACCGGCGAACGAGAGACGCTGACGATTGATGCTGCAATCAACCGACTCGTTGCCGGATAACCCGACGACAGCACCCGCTGCGCGTCCGGCGAAGCGGAAGGCGGCCACGCCGGCCAAGCGCCTGCCGGCCGGGACCGGACCGTTCTCGCGGTTCGAATGGATGCTTGCCGGCCGCTACCTGCGGGCCCGCCGACGCGAGGCTTTCATCTCGGTGATCGCCGGCTTTTCGTTCATCGGCATCATGCTTGGCGTCGCGACGCTGATCATCGTCATGGCGGTGATGAACGGTTTTCGCGCCCAGCTGATCGACAAGATCCTCGGCCTCAACGGCCACCTGATCGTCCAGGCTATGGATTCGCCGCTGAGCGACTACGACCCGGTTGCCAAGCGGATCGCGGCGGTGCCGGGCGTCGCCTCCGCGATCCCGCTGGTCGAGGGCCAGGCGCTGGCGAGTGGTTCGAGCGCCTCCAATGGCGTCCTGGTGCGCGGCATCCGCGACGCCGACCTGCCGCATATCCGCGGCATAGCCGACAATGTCCAGCTCGGCAGTCTTGTCGACTTCGAGGCATCGGGAGGCGTCGCCATCGGCACCCGGCTGGCCGCGTCGCTGGGGCTGACCGTCGGCAGCAGCCTGACCCTGGTATCGCCGAACGGCAACGTGACGCCGCTCGGCGTGACGCCGCGGATCAAGGCCTATCCGGTGACCGCGATCTTCGAGATCGGGATGTCGGAATATGATTCGAGCTTCGTCTTCGTGCCCTTCGCCGAGGCCCAGGCCTTCTTCAATCTCGGCGACGAGGCAAGCGCGATCGAGATCTATCTCGACGATGCCGACAGAGTCGACGAGCTGAGACCGGCGATCGAGCAGGCGGCCGACCGGCAGATCCTGCTGACCGACTGGCAACAGCGCAACGTCACCTTCTTCTCGGCGCTGGAGGTCGAACGGAACGTCATGTTCCTGATCCTCAGCCTGATCATCCTGATCGCCGCCCTGAACATCATCTCCGGCCTGACCATGCTGGTGAAGGAGAAGGGGCATGCCATCGCGATCCTCAGGACAATGGGGGCGAGTCGCGGGTCGATCATGCGGATCTTCTTCATCATCGGCTCGTCGATCGGGGCGATCGGCACCATGGCCGGCTTCCTGCTCGGCCTGGTGATCTCGCTGAACATCGAAACGATCCGCGAATGGATCGCGTCCTTCTTCACCACCGACGTGTTTTCGTCGGAGCTCTATTTCCTCAGCCAGCTTCCGGCCGACATGGACCCGGGCGAGACAGCGACGGTGATCGTCATGGCGCTCGGGCTGTCCTTCCTGGCGACGCTCTATCCGGCATGGAGCGCGGCACGGCTCGATCCGGTCGAGGCGCTGCGCTACGAATGAGCACCGGCGCGCCTGCGGACCGCGACAGCCGCCCGATCCTCAGTCTCCGGGGCATCGAGCGCCATTTCAACGAGGGCGCCAGCAAGCTGACGGTGCTGTCGGGGGCGAATTTCGACCTTCGCCCGGGCGAGCTGGTGGCGCTTGCCGCACCGTCCGGCGCCGGCAAGTCGACGCTGCTCCAGATCGCGGGCCTGCTCGAGAAGCCGGATAGTGGTGATGTCATCATCGCCGGGCGCTCGGCCGGCAAGCTCTCCGACTCGGAGCGGACTGCAATCCGCCGGGTGCAGATCGGCTTCGTCTACCAGTTCCATCACCTTCTCGGCGAATTCAGCGCGCTGGAGAATGTCATCATCCCGCAGCTTATCCGGGGTCTCTCCAAGACGGTCGCGACCCAGCGGGCGATGCAGCT
>JAGRKY010000522.1 GCA_020442095.1 Bauldia sp. | reverse complement strand
ACAACCAGGGCAACGAGGTCATCCCGGCCGGCACCGAGCACCCGCCCTATGACGTGTGGCTCGAGCAGACCAACTTCCTCGTCGAGGGCGTTGTTGGATCGATCACCTGACATCTGCGGTCGGGCGGCCGGCTTTCGGCCGCCCACCACCTCACAGGCGAGGTAAACTGCCGTGACCGCGACCACACCGACCGACGTTCCCGCCACCGACCTCGCGACCGGAGGCGAGTGGCTGACCCGCATCGCCCGCTCCGCCGAGGCGATTGTCATCCCGCTGATCGCCATCCTCGTCGCGGCGATCCTGTTCTCGATCTTCCTGCTCTTCCTCGGCAAGTCGCCGCTCGATTTCTTCAACCTGCTCTGGGTCGGCGGCTATGGCAGCGCCTTCTCCTGGACCAACACGCTGGTCCGCGCCGGACCGCTGATCTTCACCGCGCTCTGCGTCGCCATCCCCGCCCGGCTCGGCATGGTGGTGATCGGCGGCGAGGGAGCTCTGGTCCTCGGCGGCTTCACCGCCGCGGCGATCGCCATCCCCTTCCTCGGCTGGGGCGCGCCATGGCTGATCCAGACGGTGATGTTCATCACCGCGGCGGCGGTCGGCGCGATCTGGATCGGCTTCGTCGGCGTGCTCCGCCACTATCGCGGCGTCAACGAGACGATCGCCAGCCTGCTGCTCTTCTACATCGCCGTCGCGATCATGAACTTCTTCGTCGAGGGCGCGCTGCGCGACCCCGGCAACCCCAACAAGCCGTCGACCCCGCCGATCGGCGAGGCGAACATGGTCGGCACCATTCCCGGCACAGACATCCACTGGGGGCTGGTCTTCGCCATCGTGCTTGCCATCGGCGTCTGGGTGCTGATGAACCGCACCCGCTTCGGCTTCGCGGCCCGCATCACCGGCGGCAACGTCCGCGCCGCCCGGGCGCAAGGCCTGCCGGTCGGCCGGCTGGTGGTCGTCTCCTGCGCCATCGCCGGTGCCTGCGCCGGCCTTGCCGGCTTCTTCGAAGTGGCGGCGATCCAGGGCCGGGCCAATGCCTCGCTCGCTGCCGGCTACGGCTTCACCGGCATCCTCGTCGCCTTCCTGGCGCGGCAGAATCCGCTGGCGATCATTCCGGTCGCCATCTTCCTCGGCGGCATCGCCGCGGCGGGCGGGCTCGTCCAGCGCCGCATGGGCATGCCGGACGCGACGGTGCTGGTGCTCCAGGGGCTGATGTTCGTCGTCCTGCTGGTCAGCGAGACACTCTACGGGCGGCTGCCCTTCTTCCGCGGCAAGAGGTGACCTGATGGAATCGGATTCGAGCCTTACCATCGTCCTGCTCGCCATGCTCGCGGGCGCCATCCGGGTATCGACGCCCTTCCTCTTCGTCAGCCTCGGCGAGTGCCTGACCGAGAAATCGGGCCGCATCAATCTCGGCCTCGAGGGAACCCTCGTCTTCGGCGCGATGACCGGCTACGCGATCTCCTATCACACCGGCTCGCCGTGGCTCGGCGTGCTGGTGGCGGGCATTGCCGGCAGCCTGTTCGGCGCGCTGCACGGCTATATCTGCAAGCTGCCCAAGGTGAACGACATCGCCATCGGCATCGCGCTGATGCTGTTCGGCACCGGCCTCGCCTTCTTCTTCGGCAAGGCCTACATCCAGCCCCAGGCGCCGCGGCTGCCGTCGATCGATCTCGGCTGGTGGTCGGACAATGCCCAGATCCAGTCGGCGCTCCAGGTCAATCCGCTCTTCCTCGTCGGCATCGCGCTCGCGGTCTTCCTGTGGTGGGCCTTCAAGAACACCCGCTGGGGGCTGATCGTGCGGATGACCGGCGATTCCGCGCCGGCCGCCCTCGCCATGGGCTATTCGGTCAACTGGGTGCGCTTCATCGCCACGACCATCGGCGGCTTCTGCGCCGGCGTCGGCGGCGCCTTCCTGTCGCTCTACTATCCCGGCTCGTGGAGCGAAGGCCTGTCCTCCGGCCAGGGCCTGATGGCGGTCGCGCTCGTCATCTTCGCCCGCTGGAACCCGCTTGCCTGTTTCGCCGCGGCGCTGCTCTTCGGTGCTGCCGGCGCGCTCGGACCGGCGCTCCAGTCGATCGGCGTCACCCAGGGCTACTACTTCTTCAACGCTGCGCCCTACGTGCTGACGCTGCTCATCATGATCGCCTCGACTTCGCCGAAGCGCTCCCTCAAGGGCGCGCCGGGCGAGCTGTCGATCACCAAATAGGGGAGGCTTTCGATGTCGGTCACCGAATTTCCCGTCGAGCGCCGCACATCCGGCCACACGGTCGCGGCCGATCCCTATCCCTGGCCTTTCGACGGCGCGCTGCGTCCCGACAACACCGCGCTGATCATCATCGACATGCAGAC
>JAGRKY010000521.1 GCA_020442095.1 Bauldia sp. | reverse complement strand
AGCCGGCGAGCGTCTTGCCGGCGCCGGTCGGCGCGATCAGCAGGACGGAGCGACCGGCCCGGGCTTTCGCCAGCAGCTCGACCTGGTGCGGCCGCGGCGTCCAGCCGCGCGAGACGAACCACTCGGCGAATGGCGAGGGAAGCGGTGACGTCCCGGCTCGGCTGGCTGGCGCGTTCATGGGAACAGAACTAGAACGAGCCCGAAGACCTGTCGAGTCGTGCCAGGTGAGTCCGGGCGGCCTCAGGCGGCCTTGGCGAGGCGGCCGCGACGGCCCGCTGGACGCGGTGTCAGCGGCATGATGTCGGCCGGCCGGACGAGCTCGCAGACGAGGCCCGCGACTCCGGCACCGGCTTCCCGCCGGAGCACAGCCGGCTCGGCGGTGAGGAGCGAAAGCCCCGCCTCCGCCGCCGCTTCTGCCAGAAGACCGGCTGAGTGGCGGTAGCGAAGATGCTCGCCGAGGACGAAGCCCTCGCCATCATGCCGCTCGCAGGAGAAGGCAAAGACGCCGCCGCCGGCGAGGACGCGAGCGACGCTTCCGAACAGCGCGACGAGCGAGCCGACATAGGGAACCATGTCGGCGGCGACGATGAGGTCGGCCGAGGAGTCCGGCTCGCCGGAGAGAAAGTCGATGGCGTCGGCGGCGACGAGCCGGTCATAGACGGCCTTGCGGCCGGCCCGCTCCAGCATCCGCTCCGAGAGGTCGACGCCGACGAGGATGTCGGTGTGCTCGCGGACCAGCTCGCCCATCAGGCCGGTGCCGCAGCCGAGGTCGATGACGGTCGCATAGCGACGCTCCCTGTGCCGCGCCAGCGACGCGGCGATGAGCTTCGGCGCTACATAGCCGAGGCGTTGGGTCAGCGCCGACTCGAAGCGCGGGGCGTAGTCGTCGAAGAGCGTCCGGACATAGGCCGCCGGCATCGCGTCGGGCGTCTCGCTGTCGAGAACGGCGATCCGGAGCCCGGCGCCCAGCCCGTCGTCCGGGTCGCGGGCGTGCGCTTCGCGATAGGCGGCAAGCGCCTCCGCCAGGTCGCCCGCGCGCTCCCGCCATTCGCCGAGCAGGAGCCAGCCGGCCGCCCAGTCGGGCGCGATCTCCAGCGCCTGGGCGAGAACCTCTGCGGCGGCGGCAAAATCGCCGGCGCCCGCGAGTCCCCGCGCGAAGGCAAGGCGGCGGTCGGCGATGGGGTCGCCGGGCGAGGTCGGGAACGACGATGCGGCCATGGATGTTTCGGCAACACAGACGCGAGTGGGCGAGCGGATGTAGCCGTTCCGCAGGCAAAATCAAGCGGATATTCGAAACCGCTTCGCACCCGGCCGCCGCGGGGCCTATCTTTGCCTTCATGCGCGCCGAAGACATCCTCTGCCCGACCCCCGCCGGCCTCTATTCGAAGGCCGGCGATTTCCATATCGACCCGACCCGGGCGGTGCCGAAGGCGCTTATCACCCACGGCCATGCCGACCATGCCCGGGCCGGACATGGCGCGGTGCTCGCCACCCGCGAGACGCTGCGGATCATGGAATCACGCTATGGCGAAGGCTTCGCCGGGACGACCGAGGTCGCGACGCTCGGCGCGACCATGACGATCGGCGACGCGGCGGTGACTTTCCAGCCGGCCGGCCACGTGCTGGGCTCGGCCCAGATCGTCGTCGAGGCGGATGGCACGAGGATCGTCGCCTCGGGCGACTATAAACGCAGCGCCGATCCGACCTGCCTGCCCTTCGTCCCTGTGCCCTGCGATATCTTCATCACCGAGGCGACATTCGCCCTGCCGGTCTTCCGCCACCCCGACCCGGAGGCCGAGATCGCCAAGCTTCTGTCGTCGCTCGCCCGTTTTCCCGAACGCGCCCATCTCGTCGGCGCCTATTCGCTCGGCAAGGCGCAGCGTGTCATCCGCATGCTCCGCGATGCCGGCTACGAGCGGACCATCTACCTCCATGGCGCGATGGAGAAGCTCTGCCGCCTCTACGAAGAGGAGGGCGTCGCGCTCGGTGACCTCGCGCCCGCCACCGTCGCGACCGGCAAGAAGGGCGATTTCGCAGGCGCCGTCGTCATCTGTCCGCCGGCCCAGATCGCCGAGCGATGGGCGCGGCGCTTCCCCGATCCCGTGGCCTGCTTCGCCTCGGGCTGGATGCGCATCCGCCAGCGCGCCAGGGCCTCCGGCGTGGAGTTGCCGTTGATCCTTTCCGACCATGCCGACTGGGACGAGCTGACTGCGACCATCGCCGAGCTCGGGCCGCGCGAGGTCTGGGTCACCCACGGGCGCGAGGAAGCGCTCGTCCGTTGGTGCGAACTGCAGGGCATTGCCGCGCGGCCGCTCCATATGGTCGGCTACGAGGACGAGGCGGAATGAAGAGGGAGTGACACCATGGCCGAATGCAAGATCATCCGTGGCGGGGCCGGCTTCCATGGCAAGCAGGGGCTCGATTATTTCTCAGGAATCTCGGCCGAGTCGGCGGGGTCGAAGGCGATCTGCATGCATCTCCTCGAAATGCCGCCCGGCGCCGCCGCGGAGCCCCACTATCACGAGGCCCACGAGACAGCGATCTATGTCCTGGAGGGTTCGGCGGAGATGCTTCACGGCCCGGAGCTGGAGCATGTCATGCGGGTCGAGGCGGGCGACTACCTCTATATCCCCGCCGGCGTCCCGCATCAGCCGTATAACCCGACCGAAAAGCCGGTCCGCGCCGTCATCGCCCGCACCGATCCCAACGAACAGGAAAGTGTCGTCCTGGTGAAGGAATTGTCCTCGAAAGCCTACCGCCCCTCGGCCCAGTAGCGGATCAGCTTGTGGGCGATGGCGATCGGTGGCGGGCATTTGAGGGTCGGGTGGGTGCCGGCGAGGATCGACCGCACTTCGTCGCGTCCGAACCACCGGGCGTCCTCGAGTTCCACCTCGTCGCGGGTGATGTCGGTGGTCAGCGCCTCGCCGTGGCAGCCGATCATCAGCGAGCAGGGGAAGGGCCAAGGCTGGCTCGAATGGTAGCGGACGCGGCCGAGGCGGATGCCGGCTTCCTCCGCGGTCTCGCGGCGGACCGCGTCCTCGATCGTCTCGCCGGGTTCCATGAAACCGGCGAGGCAGGAATACATCCCCTCGGGGAAACGGGACTGCCGGCCGAGCAGGCAGCGCTCTTCCTCGCCTGACCCGTCGATGGCGAGCATGATGACGACCGGGTCGGTACGGGGGAAATGCGGCGCGCCGCAGGCCGGGCAATCGCGCCGGTAGCCGCCGGCCTTCATCTCGGTCTCCGCGCCGCAGACGCCGCAGAAGCGATGGCGGATATTCCAGTAGCAGAGGCTGCGCGCCTGGGCGAAGGCGCCAAGGTCCTCCACCGTGACGCTGCCGTCGACGGCGAGGGTGCGAAGGTCGGTGAGCCGGATCCGCTCGTCCTCGGTCAGGGTCTCCGCCGGCAGGGTGACGGCGAGGCGCGGGCCGCCCTCCGTCCAGCCGAGGAGCACGATTTCGCCACGCGGCGCGCCGAAGCCGTCGGCCTCGGCCACGGTGAACAGCGGGTCGAGCGCGCTGCCATGCTTCAGCACCGCCTTGTCGTCCTGCAGCACGTAAAGGCGCGCCGCCGGGTCGCCAAGCGCGGCGGGGACCGAATCCTCGTCGCGGTTCTCGCTCCGCCTTTCGATGCGGTTGCCGGAGAAGCCGTGAAGCGCGCTGAGGTCCTCGGAGGGGAGGCCGTCGAAGAATTTCGCCATGTTCCTGCAGCTTATTGCGTGTCGGGAAGGAGATCGCGGAGTCGTTCCACCAGTCTATCCCGCACCGCCGCCTCGTATGCAACCGCCTCGCCGCGGCCCCAGACCGGCCCGGGCCATGCCGGATCGCCGACGAAGCGGGCAATCACATGGACATGGAGCTGGCTGACCTGGTTGCCGAGCGCGGCGACATTGAGCTTGTCGCAGCCGGTGATCGCCTTCAGCGCCTCGGATGCCGAGACGATTTCGCCAAGCAGGAGATCGCGGTCGGCGGGGGCAAGGTCGATGATTTCGGTTATCCCGGCCCGGCGCGGAACGAGGATCAGCCAGGGGAAGCGGCCGTCCTTCGCAAGCAGCACGTCGCAGAGCGGAAGGCTCGTGACGGCCGAAGTGTCTTCCGCCAGCCGCTTGTCGAGTGAGAATCCCGTTTCCATGCGCTTTCAGCCGGTTGTTGCCGTGTCTGGCGGCGAACCTACAACAAACCGGGCCGTTGCGGCGCTTGTCCGGCGGAAATCGGCGGCTACCCACAGATTCAACCCTCACGGCCTCCTCCGACCCTTGCCACATCGCGTCCGGGGCATGATATGGTGGCCCGGGAAGTCGGCGGCGGACGTGCTCCTCGCCAACCGGGTCAGGTCCGGAAGGAAGCAGCCCTAACGAGTTTCGGTGCGGGTCGCTCGTCCGGCTTCCTTCTTGCCTCGCCGGGCTTTGTCGATTCCGGGAAGACTGGCTTCCCGTGGTGCCGGCCACCGGGCCGGCGCGGATCGCCCTCTGGCTCCGGCTTGGACAGAATCGGGCGGACGGGCAGCGGGCAATGGACGGCAGCACCCATCAGGCGGCGGATACCGGCCACTATCGCGTTCTCGCGCGCAAGTACCGGCCGGAAAGCTTCGCCGATCTCATCGGCCAGGAGCCGATGGTCCGCACCCTGACCAATGCCTTTGACACCGGCCGCATCGCGCAGGCCTA
>JAGRKY010000520.1 GCA_020442095.1 Bauldia sp. | reverse complement strand
ACAACCGCAACCGCACGGCCAGCGCGGTCCGCTCCTGCTTCACCAAATATGGCGGCGCCCTCGGCGAGACCGGTTCGGTGTCCTTCATGTTCGATCGCGTCGGCCAAATCTCCTACAAACCCGAGGTCGGTTCCGCCGACGAGGTGCTCGAGGCGGGGATCAATGCCGGTGCCGACGATGTCCGGAGCGATGAGGAAGGCCACGTCATCACCTGCGCTTTCACGGATCTCGGGGATGTTGCCAGGACGCTGGAGGAGACGCTCGGCGAGGCCGAGACGGTGAAGGCGATCTGGCAGCCGCAAACGACCACCGAGCTCGACGAGGACAAGGCGGGCACGATGATGAAGCTGGTGGCCATGCTCGAAGACGATGACGACGTCCAGTCGGTCTATTCGAACTTCGAGGTCTCCGACGAGGTCATGGAGCGCCTGACCGCCGCCTGAGGCCCTCGGCGCGACCCGTTCGGAGTCGCGTTCCCCCCGCCGCCCGGTCAGCGGAGCACGCCGTCGAACAGCGGCATGCTGGTCAGCGCCGCGATCGCGATGACGACGTAGACGAATGGTCGGTAGGCGGCGCCCGCGGTTCTGCGGAAGACCTTCGCCCCGATGAGGAGCGCTATGGCATATCCCGGGGCGAGGACAAGGAAGAGGTCGACGACTTCCCCGGTGTAGAGGCCGTTCCAGACATAGGCGGCAAGCGACGACAGGCTGATCACCGCGAAGAAGCAGAGCAGGTTCGCCCGGATGATCGCAGTCGGATCGGGACCGCTGATCCAATAGGCGACGACCGGCGGTCCCGAAACCTGGCCAAAACCGCCGAGAAATCCGGCAGTCGCTCCGACGCCGAGCGACGGGACGGGCCGCGGCTCGCCGTGGTAGCGCCAGCCGGAAACCAGCAGCAACAGGAGGGCGAGGACGATCGCCGAGATCGCCCAGCGCAGGATCAGCGGGTCGCCATGGGCGAGGGCATGGGCACCGAGCGGGGTGGTGATAATCGCGCCGATCGCCGCCGGCAGCACCGTCCGCCAGCGGACCTCGCGGAGGGCCGAGACGACCAGCGGGATGCCCATGACGAAATCGGTCACCAGGAGGACCGGCGCGGCGAGCTGCGGCGAGAAAGCGGCGCTCGCCAGCGGCATGAAGATCAGCGCCGAGCCGAAGCCGGTGAAGCCGCGCACGAAGCCGGCGACGATAGCCGCCGCGAAAGCGACCAGATGGGCGGTGTCGAAGGACATGAAAGCTGGCCGCGCGGCGAAACCCCCGAGTCGTGGCAGGTTAGCAGATTGCGGCCACAGGCTCTTTTCGCGCAGGCTGGCGCGAAACGAGCGGGCGCTTCGATCCCATGACGATCATCGACACGAGCCGAAGCACCGCGAGTTGCCTCGATTGCCTGAAGGCGGCCGGCGTCTCGACGGTGTTTCGCTACTATGCCCGTGAGACGCGGCTGCCGGGGAAACGGCTGACGCGTGCCGAGGCAGAGGCTCTCATTTCCGCCGGCATCGGGGTCGGTGTCGTCTTCCAGAATGCCGGCGACAGCGCCGCATGCTTCTCGACGGCGCTCGGGGAGGCCGACGGGACTTATGCCCGCGACTATGCTGCCGGCGCGATCGGCCAGCCGGTCGGCTCGGCCATCTTCTTCGCCGTCGACTATGACGCCAACGATGACGATCTCGCGGCCTTCATATTTCCCTATTTCGAGGCGGCGCGGCGCGCGGTCGCGCCCGGCTACCGGGTCGGGGTTTACGGCACGGGCCGGGTCTGTGGCGCGCTTCGGGGAGCCGGCCTCGCCGATCTCGCCTGGCTCTCGAACAGGCCCGGCGACATCCCCTTCGATGGCTGGACGCTCCGCCAGGAAGCGCCGACGACGCTTTGCGGTTTGCCGGTCGACCGCAACCGCCCCAACGACGGCGTCACCGACTGGGGCACCTTCGGCGTGCTGGATATCCCGGCGGCGCCGGAGGGGTAGCGGTCCTGACGCCCGACGTTGGCCTCCGGGCCGTTCGAGGGTACCGGTTAGGCCTGATGAACGCACCGATTCGCATCCTCGGGGTCGATCCCGGTCTCCGCCGCACCGGCTGGGGCATCGTCGCCATGCGGGGCAACGAGTTGAGCTTCATCGCTTCCGGCACGATCAAGGCGCCGCTCGACGGCGAGCTGGCCGGCCGGCTGCTGGCGCTCCATGCCGGACTCGCCGAGGTGATCCGCGCCCATGCGCCGGACGAGGCGGCGGTCGAGCAGACCTTCGTCAACCGCGACGGCGCCGCGACGCTCAAGCTCGGGCAGGCGAGGGGGATCGCGCTCTTGGTGCCGGCGCAGGCCGGCCTCAGCGTTGCCGAATACGCGCCCAACGCGGTGAAGAAGACGATCGTCGGGGCCGGCCATGCCGAGAAGGGGCAGATCAAGGCGATGGTCAAGGTGCTGCTGCCGCGGGCCAGCTTCGACAGCGACGACGCGGCCGACGCGCTCGCCATCGCCAT
>JAGRKY010000519.1 GCA_020442095.1 Bauldia sp. | reverse complement strand
TCCGCAAGCACTGGGGCTGGTTCCTCGCGCTGGGGATTCTGTTCCTGATCGGCGGAGTCTTCGCCATAGCCATGCCGTTCATCGCCGGGCTTGCGGTCACCGTGATCTTCGCCATCGTCCTCGTCTGGCTGGGGATCATGCAGATCGTCCAGGCATTCAGCGTCAAGAGCTGGGGCGGCTTCATCTGGCAGCTGATCATCGGCCTCGTGCTGCTGATCGGCGGCGGCGCCATGTGGTTCAAGCCGGTCGTCGGCGCGCTGACGCTGACCATCCTGCTTGCGGCCGTCTTCCTCGCCAAGGGCGTGTTCCAGGTGATCCTCAGCTTCCAGATGCGGCCGCATGGCGGATGGGGCTGGATGCTGACCGCCGGCATCCTGGCGATCATCGTCGGTATCATCATCTGGGCGAACTGGCCCGTGTCGACCGCCTGGGCGATCGGCACCCTGACCGGTATCTCGCTGATCTTCACCGGCTGGAGCTACATCATGATCTCCATGGCCGCGCGAAACGCGTAGAGCCGCCGATCATCCAATGGAAGCGGCGGGTTCGGCCGCCGCTTCCCGGTATCGTCTTTCCATCCCGTCGAGCAGCATTTCGAGGCCGAGCGCGAAGGTCGCCTCGTGGTGCTCGCTCTTGAAATACGGATTGACCGCCGTCACCAGCGGATAGTCCCGTGCGACCTCCGCCCCCGGCACCGCTTCAGCCGCGCTCGGCCCCTTGGCATAGCCGGTCGCCTCGTCGAGCGCCGCGCCGGTAATGTAGTAGCTGAACAGCCGGAACAGGCGCGCGGTATCCTCGGTGCCGAATCCGGCATCGTCGAAGATCGACAGAATCCGTTCCAGGAGAGCCAGCGCCGTACGCGTGTTCATGCGGTGGTGGGCCATGAACCGGAAGAAGGCGGGGTAGCGCAGCGCCATCGCCCGATAGCCGAAGGCGACCTGGCGAAGACGCTCCCGCCATCCGAGATCGTCCGGCGGTATCGGAACCTCGCCGACGATGCGATCGAGGATCGCGTCCATCAGGTGCGCCTTGCTCGGAAAGTAGTGGTAGATGCTCATCGCCTCGCAGCCGAGGGCGGTGGCGAGCTTGCGCGTGCTGAACTTCTCCAGCCCCTCGCGCTCGATCAGATCCAGCGCTTTCGTCTCGATCCTTTCCGCCGAAAGCGGCGCGCGTTTCCCTGCCATATCGACCTGTCGCTCCCGTGACGACGACCACAGCCTTACACCATAAGGCTTGACACCTTACACCGTAAGCGTATGGTCCCGATCATAGCCTTACGTCGTAAGGCACACAAGGACGGGAGACCTATCCATGTTCGATCTGCGCAATTCCCGCATCAATGTCCGGGCGAGCGTTCTTGCCCTCGCCATTGGCCTGGCCGGCGTGACCGCCGGGCCGGCCGCCGCCGCAGACAACACCGCCAAGGTCAAGGAGACCTATGCCGACATCGAGAAGACGTTCGGCGGCGTCCCCACTTTCGTGAAGCAGATGCCTGCGGCCGCCCTGCCCGGCGCCTGGCAGGAACTGAAGGATCTCGAGCTCAGCGAGGACACCGCCCTCTCGCCGAAGACCAAGGCGCTGATCTCGCTGGCCGTCTCCGCCCAGATCCCCTGCACCTACTGCATCTGGGCCGACACCAATACGGCGAGGCAGGCCGGCGCGAGCGACGAGGAGATTGGCGAAGCGGTCGCCATGGCGGCGCTGACCCGCCACTGGAGCACGATCTTCAACGGCCTCCAGGTCGATCTCGACACGTTCAAGCAGGAACTTGGCGGCGAAACCGCCAAACAGGAGTAGGATAGGCCCCGCGCGGGACCGGATACGGACCGCCTTGTCGGTCCCCGACCGGTCCCTGCTCAACCAGGGAGGTGACCATGACCGCCTATAATGTCGTGAGAATGCGCGTGAAGCCCGGATTCGAGGACAAGGTTCTCGCTTCCTTCCAGGCCGACGACGACATGGCCAATGCCCGCCGGTTCGCGGTGATCAAGACCGGTGACCGCAGCTATTGCCTGATCGGCGAATGGAGCAGCATGGACGACATCGTCGCGGCACGGCCGAAGATGATCGCGAGCCTCGACAAGGTGCGCGACATGCTGGAAGACCTCGGCAACGGGCTCGGCGTCACCGACCCGGTGTCCGGTGAGGTGGTCTTCGAGTCGTAATCCCCGCCATCCCCCAGCCGTCCCGCCACCGTCGACCGGCAAAGGCGGGACGGTCATCTTTCCTCGCGAACGACCGGGTGTTATAGGGCGCGTCATCCGCGCCGGCCGCAGTCTGCGGCCGTGCCCTCCCCGATCGATATTCCAGCGAGGCCCGTAGCAATGCCGAAGATCAAGGTCGCCAATCCCGTCGTCGAAATGGACGGCGATGAGATGACGAGGATTATCTGGCAGCTGATCAAGGAAAAGCTGATCCACCCCTATCTCGATGTCGAGCTGCTCTACTTCGACCTGTCCATCGAGCATCGCGACGCCACCGACGACAAGGTGACGGTGGAGGCGGCCGAGGCGATCAAGGCGACGGGCGTCGGCGTCAAATGCGCCACCATCACCCCGGACGAGGCGCGGGTCGAGGAATTCGGCCTGAAGAAGATGTGGCGGTCGCC
>JAGRKY010000518.1 GCA_020442095.1 Bauldia sp. | reverse complement strand
CGCCTCGAAGACGTTGCCCTCGTCGAGCTCCGCGTCGCCGACCAGCGCCACCATCCGCCCTTCCGGCCGCTCCTTGCCCCAGCCATGCGCCCGGACATAGTCCTGGACGAGGCTGGCGAACAGCGTCTGGGCAACGCCGAGGCCGACCGAGCCGGTCGAGAAATCGACGTCGTCGACGTCCTTGGTCCGCGACGGATAGCTCTGCGCGCCGTGATAGCCGCGAAAGGTCTCGAGCTTCTCGCGCGTCTGCTGGCCGAGAAGATACTGGATCGCGTGGAAATTCGGGCTGGCATGCGGCTTGACCGCGACCCGGTCCTCGGGGCGAAGCACCGAGAAATAGAGCGCCGTCATGATCGTCGACAGCGACGCCGAGGAGGCCTGGTGACCGCCGACCTTCAGCCCGTCGGTATTGTCGCGAAGGTGGTTGGCGTTGTGCACCGTCCAGGTCGAGAGCCAGCGCACCTTCTTCTCGAGTTCACGAAGAAACGTCAGATCGTCGGTGGCCATCGCTTCAACCTTCCTTCCCGGTCCGTCGCGGCCCGGCATGGGTGCCGGCTTCCTCCCGCGGATACGTAAGCCTTTATGCCCTATTTTGACGCCGCGCGACAGGGCGGCGTCGCCGGCCCTACACCGACATCAGGATCATGCCGAGCATCGCCGTCGCCAGCAGCGCGAGATGCGTCCGCTGCAGCGCGTCGAGCCTCAGCCAGTAGCCGAACCAGTTGCCGGCGATCAGGAACCCGAACCAGAGCGCGCCGGAAACCGCGAAGCCCCACAGCGCCCATGTCGAGCCCGCGTCCACCGAGCCGAACAGCAGCAGCACCGCCGCCACCGAGAAGAGCACCGCGTTGATGCCATGGACGACGGTGATCGCGACAAGCGCCAGCCGGTGGAGGGCGGGATTGTCGATCGCCCGGCGCTTCAGCGGCGACGGCACCGGCGGCGGATCGTCGAAGGACGTCATCTTCATGACGTCGGCCACCCCCTGCAGCGCCCCGTTGAAATCGGCGAAGTGATTGTAGACGTTGAGCATCGACCAGACGCCGAAGCCGGCGGTGATCACGAATTTCCCGGCCAGCAATCCGTCCATGATGTCCCCTTGCCGGTGCCCGCGGGGAGATACCGTCAGGCCGCCTTTTCCCGACGCTCCACCAGCAGGATGTGATCCGCCGCGAGCACGACCTCGTCGCGCTGGTTGAGCACCTCGCAGCGCTCGACCACCCGGCCGGAATCCGGCCGCTTCGGATCGTCCTCCTTGGCGCTGATAGTGACACGGGTGCGGATGGTATCGCCAATGAAAACCGGACGGACGAACCGCAGCCGGTCATAGCCGTAGGAAAAGGCGACCGTGTTGATCATCGTCGCCGTCAGCCCGACGCCGATCGAAAAGACCAGCGTCCCGTGGGCGATCCGCTGGCCGAACGGCGTCGTCTTCATGAACTCGGCGTCCATGTGATGCGGGAAGAAATCGCCGGTATGGCCGGCATGGACGACGATGTCGGTCTCGGTGATCGTCCGGCCCGTGGTCGTCCGGGTCTCGCCGGGTACATAGTCCTCGAAATAGATCGCCTGCTCCATCCGTCTTCCTTTCCGAACGCCGCTTGCCCATTTCTCCGCTTATTGACGGGAACCCGTCTTCACTGGCAGAAATTACAGGCTGAATTGTCTGGATTTCTCTCTGATTCTGGGCAAAAACTTCGTATACGAATATCAGAATTCACGCGAGGCCCGCCGTGCCGGAATCCACCGAGAAAGAACGCTACCGGGCGCCGGCCCTCGACAAGGGCCTCGACATCCTCGAGCTGCTGGCCGGCGTCGATGGCGGCCTGACCCAGGCCGAGATCGCCAAGCGGCTCGGCCGCAGCCACAACGAGCTCTACCGGATGATCGATACCCTCGTCCGGCGCGGCTATGTGGCGCGCTATGAGGGCGACCGTTTCGCCCTCACCCTGAAGCTGTTCGGCCTCGCCCATCTCCATGTCCCGGTACGCCGCATGGTCTCCTACGCGACGCCGATGATGCGCGAGCTCGCCCAGCTCTCCCACCAAGCGAACCAGCTCGTCGTCTTCGATCGCGGCTCGGTCGTGGTCATCGCCCAGCAGGAGGCGCCGAGCTACTGGGGCATCTCGATCCGCCTCGGTTCCCATGTCAGTCTCTTCGACACCGGCTCCGGCCACGTTCTCCTCGCCTTCCGCTCGCCCGAGGAGCGGCTGATGATGGTCGCCGAATATACCGGCGGCGGCGAGGCGCCGCGGATCGACCCGAAATTCAGCGCCCGTCTCGACGAGATCCGCGACCGCGGCTACGAGATGATGCCGAGCGTCCAGATCCCCGGCGTCTTCAACCTGTCGGCGCCGGTGCGCGGTCCCGACGGCAAGGCGCTCGCGGCGCTGACCGTGCCCTATGTCCAGCTCGTCAACGTGCCGTCGGCGCCGGACATCTCGGCGACCCTCGGGATGATCCAGGAAACGGCCGCGCGGCTGTCGCAGCTTGCCGGCTCCGACGTCGGCGCAGGCTGAGTCCCTTCCCCGCTCAGATCGTCGCGCTGACATGGCGCTCGCGCCCGTAGAGCGAGACGAGGAGGATGATGACGAGGCCGAGCGCCGCCTGGACCAGCGACGGCTGCAGGCCGAGGCCGATCAGCAGCGTGTTGATCTCGGTCAGCACCACCGCGCCCGCGACCGTGCCGAGGAACGAGCCCCGCCCGCCGACCAGCGCCGTGCCGCCGATCACCACCGCGGCGATGGTCTGGAAGAGATAGGGCTGGCCGACGTCGCCATAGGCCGAGCCGGTGAAGCCGAGGAGCAGCACGCCGGCGACCGCGGCGAACAGCGCGCTCAGCGCGTAGGTGATCATCCACATCCGCAAGGGGTTGATCAGCGCGAGCTTCGCCGCTTTCGGATTGGCGCCGAGCGCGAAGAGCTGCCGGCCATAGGGTGTCCGGTTGAGCACCAGGATGATCAGCGCCGACAGGACGATGAAGGCGGGGATCAGCCACGGCACCGGGATCGGCCCGACCGACCCGCCGATCGAGACAAATTTCGTCACCGCCTCCGGCGCCGAGCCCGACGGGAATCCCTTGGTCCAGACCAGCACCGCGCCCTGGACGATGGTCCCGACGCCGAGCGTGACGATCAGCGGATGGAGGTTGAGCCCGGCGGAAATCGCCCCGTTGACCGCCCCGATACCGAGCGCCAGCACGCCGACGATCAGGCAGACGACGACGAAGTTCATCCCGTCGCCGTAGAGCTGCGCGGCGACGACATTGGCGAAGCCGATGACGAAGGGGATCGAGAGGTCGATGCCGCCGATGATGATCGTCAAGGTCTGGCCGACGCAGGCGACCGCCAGCAGGCAGGCGAGCACCAGCATGGCGCGGATCGCGAAGGGCGAGGAATAGCCGGGGATCAGCAGCGTGCCGGCGATATGAAGCGCGATCGCGATGGCGATGGCGCCGGCGACCCGCGCCCCGGTGGAGTTGAAATTCAGTCTCATCGCTGCCTCGCCCGCGCTTCGATGCGGTCCTGGATCGCGGTCAGCGAGATGGCGATGACCAGAATCGTGCCATAGGCGATCTGCAGGACGAAGGTGGACACGTTGAAGAGCGTCAGCACGCTCTGGATCAGGAAGATGTCGATGGCGCCGATCGCCGCCCCGATCAGGCCGCCGCGTCCGCCGGCGAGGCTGACCCCGCCGAGCGCCACCGCCGAGATCGCGATCAGCGTGTAGGACGGCGCGATGTTGGCGTCGGCCGAGCCGATCAGCGCCGTCATCATCAGCCCGGCGATCCCGGCGAAGAGGCCGGTGATCACGTAGGACAGGAAGCGGACGAAAGGCACTGGCACGCCGGCAGTATAGGCGGCGCGGTCGTCGGAGCCGGTCGCCATCAGCTGGTCGTAATAGGGGAAGCGCCGAATCCCCCACCAGATCGCGAAGATCACCGCGATCGGCACGATCGACAGCGGCCCGTTCAGCGTCTTCAGCCAGTCCGGCACCGTCCCCATCGGCGAGGGCAGGATGGTCAGCGTCACGCCGACCAGGATCAGGTAGGTGCCGAGCGTCGCGACGATCGGCTGGATGCGGATATAGGCGGCGAGGAAGCCGTT
>JAGRKY010000517.1 GCA_020442095.1 Bauldia sp. | reverse complement strand
CCGACCCGCATCTACGTCAAGCCGCTGATCGCCGCGATCCGCGAACCGGGCGGCGTCAAGGCGCTCGCCCATATCACCGGCGGCGGCCTGGTCGACAATGTGCCGCGCGCCCTGCCCGGTCACCTCGCGGCCCGGATCGATCTCGGCCTGATCGACGTGCCGCCGGTCTTCCGCTGGCTCGCCGAGAACGGGCCGCTCGAGGAAGCGGAGATGCTGAGGACCTTCAACTGCGGCGTCGGCATGGTGGTCATCGCCGCGGCGGACAAGGCCGACGCTCTCGCCACCGCCCTCTCCGACGGCGGCGAGACGGTCTTCCGCCTCGGGACGATCGAGGATCGCGACGGGGCGCCGGTCGTCTTCGACGGCAAGCTCGACTTCGGGACAGCGTGATGGCGCGTCGCCGGACCGCCGTCCTCATCTCGGGCCGCGGCAGCAACATGAACGCGCTCGCCGCCGCGGCGATGGAGCCTGACTATCCGGCCGAGATGTCCATCGTGATCTCGAACCGCCCCGATGCGGCCGGGCTGGTGCGCGCCCGCGAGATGGGCATCCCGATCGACGTCGTCGATCACAAGGCCTTCGCCGACAAGGCTGCCTTCGAGGCGGCGCTCACCGCGCGGCTCGAGCGTGCGGGGATCGAACTCGTCTGCCTCGCCGGCTTCATGCGTCTCCTGTCCGAGGACTTCGTCCATCGCTGGCACGACCGGCTGATCAACATCCACCCGTCGCTCCTGCCCGCCTTCACCGGCCTCAACACCCACGTCCGCGCCCTCGATGCCGGGGTCAAGCTGCATGGCTGCACCGTCCATTACGTCCGCGCCATGATGGATAACGGGCCGATCATCGGCCAGGCCGCGGTGCCGGTGCTGCCGGGCGACACGCCGGAGACCCTCGGCAACCGGGTGCTCGCCGCCGAGCACGCGCTCTACCCGAAGGCCCTCGCCCTCGTCGCCGGCGACGCGGTGCGCGTCGTCGACGAACTGGTCCGCTTCTCGTCGCCGACCGGCGAATTGCCGGGCATGCTCCTGTCGATCGGCTAACGTGCTGTCGCCAGGCGCCGCGGCCGTCTACATCCCGTAGTCCGGCAGTTCCAGATCGTCGCGAAGGGAACGGCCGATCAGCAAGTCGGCAACAAGCGGAAGGCGCATCAGCTTGGTCGCCTGATTCCGAAGCCAAAGACTCAAGGCGGTGTTCGGCGCGAAAGACGATGCGAACTTCTCCGCCGAAAGTTGCTTCCCAAGGATGAACGGGCGCAGCCGCTCCTCGTGGCGGCGGAAGGCCTCACGGTAATCACCGCCGGCCCGGTTCAATTCGCCGGCCAGCACATAGGCTTCGGCCAACGCCAACCCGGTCCCCTCTCCCGCGAGAAGTGAAGCGCAGGCCGCCGCGTCGCCGATCAGTGCAACCCGCCCCTTCGACCACGAATCCATTCGGATCTGGCTCACCCGGTCGAAGTAGATGTCGTCGACCCCGTCCATCAGGTCGAGGATGCGATCACTTTCCCAGCCGGAACCACCGAATATGTCACGGAGCACCGCCTTGCGGCGTTCGGCATCATGCGGATCCCCGCCGCTTACGAGCGCGTCGGCGAAGACGAACATGAACATGGTGCGATCGTCGCGCTGGGAGAAGCGGGCGATCTGGCGGCCGGGAGTCGAATAGCTGACATAGACGAGCTCGTTTCTCGGCCGATAGCCGGCGACCTGGAAGGCGGCAACCCAGTAACCGAGGGCTTTCTCGACGCGGTCTTCCGGACCGAAGACCAGTTCGCGCACCGTCGAATGCAGCCCGTCGGCGCCGATCACAAGGTCAAAGTCGCGGGGCTTGCCTCGCTCGAAGCTGACATTGACGGCGCCGTCGCGCTCATCGATTGATGCGATGCTGTCGTCGAAGATTGTCTCCACCTTGTCTTCGATCGTCCGGAAGATCGTCGCGGCCAGATCACCGCGCGGAAGGCTGGTGAAGCGGCCCTTCGTCATGCGGTCGAAGACACTGGCTGAGAATCCGCCGACCCTCTCGCCCTGATCTCCGACCAGGCGGACCTCGCCGACCGAGTAACCGAGTCGCTTCACCTCGGGCAGGATTCCCATGCGTTCGGCGATATCGTAGCCGACGCCCCAGAAGTCGATCATATAACCGCCGGTCCTGAACTCCGGCGCTCTCTCGATCAGGACCGGTTCATGGCCGCTGCGCAGGAGCCAGTAGGCAAGGGCTGGTCCAGCGACCCCGGCGCCGTTGATTGCCATTCTCATTCGTTCGTCCCTCCACTTTCGCCTGTGACGGTCCCAGCCCCGCTCACACCGTTGACATCGGAATTCGTCAGTTTTATGACTGACCGGTCAGCCAAAACAACTGCGGATTTGCGCATGGCCCCGAAAATTGTCGACAAGGACGCGCGCAGGCAGGCGATCCTCGCCGCCGCGGCGGGCGTCTTCGCCCAACACGGCTACCGGCGCGCCACGATCGATCAGGTGGCCGCAGCGGCTGGGGTCGCCAAGGGCTCCGTCTATCTCGCCTTCGCTAGCAAGGAGGACCTGTTTCACGCCCTCTTCGAGTCGATGTTTGACGGGATGCTCGAAGAGCCGCGCGACGAGGACGATGGTCCGGCCCTCGCCCGGATCGAGCGGACATTGTGCCGGATCGCTGACGCGATTGCCGACGACGACAAGCTCATACCGCTCACCCTGGAATTCTGGGCGGTTTGCGGTGTCGGGGAAACGCGCAAGCGCTTCGGGGATAGTTATGCGGCGATGTTCACCGGATTCCGGGGTGAACTCGTCCGTTTGCTGGCCGAGGCGGAAGCTGGTGGCGAGATCGGCAGCGGCTTGCCGCACGAGGCGATCGCCTCATGCCTCATCGCGATGATCGACGGCCTGCTCATCCAGCAATGGACTGTTCCGGGTGTGACGGTCTCCGACACCCTGCGTGCGTCACTGCCGGCCTTCCTCGGCTCGCTCAGGAACGACCCGGGCTCATAGTGCGGCCCCGACCGCAGCGATCCAAACCCGGTTGTCGTGGAAGGCCGCGCCGCCGAAAGGCGCGACCGGGTCGGCGCCGGTCAGCGTGTTGATGCCGCGCCCGTCGGCGAAGGCGGCATTGGCCCACAGGCCCTCGGAGATCAGCACGCCGCGGCGCACCCCCTCGAAATACCGGGCATGCAGCGTCACCGTGCCCCGCCGGTTGCCAAGTTTGACCTCGGCGCCGTCGGCAATGCCAAGCTCGGCTGCATCCTCCGGGTGGATCATCACCTCCGGCCGCCCGCCCTCCTTGGCGCGCGACGACGGCGTCTCGTTGAAGCTCGAATTGAGGAAGGACCGCGCCGGCGAGGTCGCCAGCCGGA
>JAGRKY010000516.1:4382-5488 GCA_020442095.1 Bauldia sp. | reverse complement strand
CGGCACGGCGCCGATCATCGATCCCGCCTTCACCGTCTATTCGCATCCGCTGCCGCATGTCCTGATCCTGACCGCCATCGTCGTCGGCGTCGCGACGCTGGCGCTCGGCCTCGCCCTCGTGGTGCGGATCAACGAGGCCTACGGGACGATCGAGGAAGACGACATCTTCGAACAGGATGACGAGCGGACATGAGCGAGCATTTGCCCGCTCTCCAGGTGGTGGTGCCGCTCTTCGGAGCGCTGCTCGCCGCCTTGGTGCGCCGTCCGGTCCCGGCCTGGCTGATCACCGTGATCGTCAGCTTCGCGGTGCTGGTCATCTCGGCGATGCTGCTCGTCCGGGTGCTCGACGAGGGCGTCATCTCCTACCACCTCGGCGGCTGGGACCCGACGATCGGCATCGAGTACCGGATCGACATCGTCAATGCCCTGATCCTGCTGCTCGTCTCGGCCGTGGCTGCGGTGATCGCGCCCTTCGCGCGGCTCAGCGTGTTGAGCGAGGTGCCGGAGGACCGGGTCGCCTGGTTCTACGCCATGTATCTGGTTTCGCTTGCCGGCCTCCTTGGCATCGCGATCACCGGCGACGCCTTCAACGCCTTCGTCTTCCTCGAGCTCTCGTCGCTGTCGAGTTATGCGCTGATTGCCATGGGGCGGGACCGCCGGGCGCTGGTCGCCGCCTACCAGTATCTGATCATGGGGACGATCGGCGCGACCTTCTATGTGATCGGCGTCGGGCTGCTCTACACGATGACCGGCACGCTCAATCTCGGATTGATCGCCGACCGCCTCGCCGACGTCGAATCGACGCGTCCGGTTCTTGTCGCGCTCGCCTTCATCTTCGTCGGGATCAGCCTCAAGCTGGCGCTCTTCCCGCTGCATTACTGGCTGCCGAACGCCTATGCCTATGCGCCGTCGATGGCGACCGTCTTCCTGGCCGCCACCGCGACCAAGGTGGCGATCTATCTCTTCGCGCGCTTCGTCTTCTCGGTCTTCGGCGCCGGCTTCGTCTTCGCCGACCTGCCGGTGACGCCGGTCCTCGTCGCGCTGTCGATCGCGGCGATCTTCGGCGCGGCGACCGTCGCCATCTTCCAGTCCGACGTGAAGCGGAT
>JAGRKY010000516.1:0-4375 GCA_020442095.1 Bauldia sp. | reverse complement strand
ATGTTCGCCTATTCGTCGGTCGGCCAGATCGGATACATCACCCTCGGCCTTGCCCTCGCCACCGTCACCGGGGTGACCGGCGGCCTCGTCCACCTGCTCAACCACGCCATGATCAAGGCGGCGATCTTCATGGGGCTCGGGGCGGTCTTCTTCCGCGTCGGCGGCATCGAGTTCAAGGATATCGCCGGCATCGGCCGTCGAATGCCGATCACCATGAGCGCGATCGGCATCGCCTGCCTCAGCCTGATCGGCGTGCCGGGAACCGCCGGCTTCGTCTCGAAGTGGTACCTGATCGTCGCCTCGATCGAGGTCGGCTGGTGGTGGCTCGGCTTCCTGATCGTGCTGTCGTCGATGCTGACGGTGATCTATGTCGGCCGCTTCTTCGAATGCGTATGGTTCCGCGAGCCTTCGGCGGAGGCGGCCAGGGCGACCGAGCCACCGCTCGAGATGCTGATCCCGATCTGCATCCTCGCCGCGGCGACGGTCTATTTCGGCATCGATACCGAACTCACCGCCGGCATGGCCGGGCGTGCGGCGACCGCCCTGCTCGAGGGGCTGCGATGACCCCCTCGACGCTGATCGCCCTGGCGCTCCTCATCCCGACCGCCGTCGCACTGCTTCTACCGCTTTTCGGCGGCCGCCCGAACGTGCGCGAGGCGGTGACGCTGATCGGGTCAGTACTGCTTTTCGTCGTCGTGCTGATGCTGCTGCCCCACGTGCTGGCCGGCGAGCGTCCCGGCCTCGACGTCTGGTCGGTCGTGCCGGGCCTGACCATCGCCTTCAAGCTCGAGCCGCTGGGCATGCTCTTCGCGATCATCGCCTCGGGGCTGTGGATCGCGAACTCGGTCTATTCGATCGGCTACATGCGCGCCGAGAAGGCGCACCGCCAGACGCTGTTCTACTTCTGCTTCGCGGTTGCGATCGCCGGGACGATGGGCATCGCGCTCGCCGGCAACATGTTCACGCTGTTCCTGTTCTACGAGCTGCTGACCGTCTCGACCTATCCGCTGGTCACCCATCGCGGCACGGTCGAGGCGCGCAATGCCGGGCGGCTCTACCTGCTGATGCTCCTCGGGGCGTCCACCATCCTGCTGCTGCCGGCGATGGGCTGGACATGGGTCGCGGCCGAGACGCTGGACTTCCGCGACGGCGGGATCCTTGGCGGCGTCGTCAGCAACACCGCGCTTGGTGTTCTCCTCGCGCTGTACGTCTTCGGGACGGCGAAGGCGGCGGTGATGCCGCTCCATTTCTGGCTGCCCGCGGCGATGGTCGCGCCGACGCCGGTCTCGGCGCTGCTGCATGCGGTCGCCGTCGTCAAGGCGGGCGTCTTCACCATCCTCAAGGTCGTCGTCTACATCTTCGGGGTCGAGACCCTGGCCGAGGCGGGCAGTGGCGACTGGCTCGTCTATGTCGCCGGATTCACGGTGGTCGTCGCCTCGGCGATCGCGCTCCGCCAGGACAATCTCAAGCGGCGGCTCGCCTTCTCGACGATCAGCCAGCTCTCCTATGTCGTCCTCGGCGCGGCTCTGTTCACCCCGCTCGCGGTGGTCGGCGCCGCCCTCCATATCGCCGCGCATGCGGTCTCCAAGATCACGCTCTTCTTTGCCGCCGGCTCGATCCATGTCGGATCGCATGTCGACGACATCAGCGCGATGAAAGGCGTCGGCCGCAAGCAGCCCTGGACGATGGGCGCCTTCGCCGTCGCCTCGCTGTCGATGATCGGCGTGCCGCCGACCGCCGGCTTCCTCGGCAAGTGGTTCATCCTGCTTGCCGCGGTCGGCATCGGCCAGTGGTTCGCCGTCGGCGTCATCGTCATCTCGACGCTGCTGAATGCCGGCTATTTCCTGCCGATCGTCTATCGCGCCTTCAGCAAGGTGGATGGCGCGAGGCCCGGCCTCGCCGAGGCGCCGTGGCCGGTGGTGGCGCCACTGGTGGTGACCGCCTTCCTGACGGTGGCGCTGTTCCTCTGGCCGGAAATCCCGTTCCGGCTTGCCGAGATGTTGAGCAGCAGCCTGACGTTGGTGCCGGCGGAGGGCTTGACGGTGGTCCCTTCCGGCGGCTGAGGTGAACCGATGAACGACATGAGACGGAGCGTGACGTGGCCATTCTGAAACTGCCGAAATATGTCGAGCTGAAGGGCGGCATCGCGCCGGTCATCGGCTGCAAGGCGGGCGACATCGCGCCGCTGGTGATCCTCACCAACTTCCGCGACCATGTGCGGCGCTGCGAGGCGCTTCTCGACGAGGTGACCTTCAGCACCTACGACGCCGGCTGGGAGGTGTCGACGATCACCGGCACCTACAAGGGCGAGCCGGTGACGGTGAGCTCGGCCGGCATCGGCGCCGGCCAGACGGCGAACGTGCTGGAGGAGCTGATCAATCTCGGCGGCAAGGTCTTCATCCAGATCGGCGCGACCGGCGCCATCCAGGAGCGGATCGCCATGGGCGACGTGGTGATCCCGACCGCCTCGGTTCGCGACGAGGGGACGACGCGCTACTATGCGCCGGAGAAATATCCGGCGGTTTCCGACTATCGCGTCGTCGCCGCGCTTGCCGCCCGGGCCCGCGAGGCCGGCAACACGGTCCATACCGGCATCATCCGGACGACCGACGGTTTCTACGCCTCCCAGCGCATCGAGGAATACGTCCAGCAGTATCACGACCTCGGCGTCCTCAGCGTCGAGCAGGAGGTCGCCGCCATCCTGACCATCGCCGCCGCCCGCGGCTGTTATGCGGGCGCGACGCTTATGGTCATCGGCAACCTGGTGACCGGCGAGCACAGCTTCAACGGCGACCGCGAGGATCTCGTCGAGAACGAATGGTTCGACCAGACCCGTTTCGCCCTCGATGCCTTGCTCGACCTCAAGGAGGAGCTGCTTTGAGCCTCGTCGCCGTCGCGCCCGCCGCCTCGCGCGTTCCCGCCCCATAGGTCTCCGCAAGCCGATGCCCGAGCCCCGGACTGACGACAACTGGCTGGTTCGACCCTCGACGATCCGCCTCCTGTGGGTCGTCTTCATCGCCATTCTGGCGCTGACGGTGGTCGCCGATTTCTTCATCGACCATCACGGCACCTTCGGCATCGACGGGACCATCGGTTTCTATGCCTGGTACGGCTTCGTCAGCTGCGTCGTGCTGGTGGTCGGGGCGAGGGGGCTGGGTGTCCTGCTGAAGCGGAAGGACACCTACTATGACGGCTAGCCTCGGGCTCTTCCTGCCCTTCCTGCTGCCGGGACTGGTGCTGATCGCCGCCGGCGTCGTCCTGCTGTGGCTGAGGGGCACGGTCCGCGACGTCGTCATCCTCGGCGCGCCGCTCCTCGTGCTGGCGCTGGTCTGGATGCTTCCGGACGGGCAGGGGCCGGGGATCCACTGGCTCGGCTACGAGCTCGTCCCCTTCCGCTCCGACAGCCTGGCGAGGCTCTTCGGGACGGTCTTCTCGATCATGGCCTTCGCCGGCGGGCTGTTCGGGCTCCGCCAGGAGAGGCTCAACGAGACGCCGATCGCCTTCATGTACGCCGGCAGCGCGATCGGTGTCGTCTTTGCCGGCGACCTGATCACCGTCTTCGTCTTCTGGGAGCTGATGGCGGTCTGCTCGACGCTGGTCATCTGGCTGGCGGGGGCGGAAGCGCGCCGCGCCGGGCAGCGCTACATCGTCATCCACCTGCTCGGCGGCGTGCTGCTGATGGCAGGCATCACCGGCCATATCGCCGACACCGGCTCGATCGCCTTCGGGGCGATGAAGGCGGATTCGCCGGCCCACTGGCTGATCCTCGCGGGATTCCTGCTGAATGCCGGGAGCTGGCCGGTCTCCGCCTGGCTTCCCGACGCCTATCCGCGGGCGTCGTGGTCGGGAACGGTCTTCCTCTCGGCCTTCACCACCAAGACCGCTGTGCTGGTGCTGTGGCGCGGCTTCCCCGGCGAGGAGGTGCTGATCTGGATCGGCCTGGTGATGGTCTTCTACGGGATCATCTACGCGATCCTCGAAAACGACATGCGGCGCATCCTCGCCTATTCGATCATAAACCAGGTCGGCTTCATGGTGACCGGCATCGGCATCGGCAGCGAGATGGCGCTGAACGGCGCGGCGGCGCATGCCTTCGTCCACATCGTCTACAAGGCGCTGCTTTTAATGTCGGCGGGCTCGGTCATGCTGATGACCGGGCGGACGAAATGCACCGAGCTCGGCGGCCTGTTCCGGACCATGCCGCTGACGACTATCTGCGGCATCATCGGCGCGCTGTCGATCTCCGCCTTTCCGCTGACCTCCGGCTTCGTCGCGAAGTCGATGATTTCCGACAGCGCTTCCGAAGGGCATCTCGCCATCGTCTGGTTCCTGCTGACGGCCGCCTCGGCCGGCGTCTTCCTCCACGCCGGCATCA
>JAGRKY010000515.1 GCA_020442095.1 Bauldia sp. | reverse complement strand
AGCAGCGTGTCGTAGATCAGGCTCCACACCTGCAGCGACAGCGTGCTCGTCGCCCGGTGCGGGTCGAGCGTGTCGATATCGCCATAGCGCGCCCACACGATGTCGCGGGCCTGTGCCGCCATCGTGCCGCTAAGACCGATCGCGGCGGCGGCCGCGAGGATCTTGGTTGTCTTCCCCAGTCGCATCGTCATCGTCGGTATCTCCATGTCTCCAAAACCGCCTCTGGGACGTGGCCGGGCAAAGGAGGAGTGCTGCCCGAAACGCAAGTTCCGGGCCGGGATGCCGGCGCTGTCCGTGTCGTGGCAATTCCCCCTGCCGCCCCGCATGGCCCGGGCATGTCCCGGGCAGAGGCTCCTGCGGAATTCGCTCCACGCGATCGTGAGCCTGCGGTGGGGCGACACAGGTGTCAACGAAATTTCAAAAATGCATCGTCTATTTTCGTCGATGAAAAAAATAGCCGGGTTGCTGGTGGTCGACGACTCAAAAACGGTCTGTCGTGGGACACTCCCGTCCCGAAGTTGTCCCGGGGTTGCGCGCCTGCCGTCCGTCCGGCGCCCGTCGCGCCTCGGCAGGCGCCCGTTGGCGTCCGGACCCGTCCGGAGGCGTCCGCGGCCGTCTCGAAGCCTCAGAGGTCGCCGGGAACCAGGTCGCCCCACTCGTCGTGGATGTTCTCGATATACTGCAGTCGGTCGATCGCCGTCGCCCCGAGCTTCAGCGCCAGCGCCGAGCACAGGTAGGTGATAAGTGACACCGGCGCGGCGACGGATTCGTAGACCGAGATCCCCCGCGTCCGGCAGCGCAGTGTCACGTGAGCGACGTCCGGCCCGCCCCGGCTTGCCTGGTCGGTGAGGTAGATGACCTGTGCGCCGGAATGGACGGCGGAGCGCATGATCGAGCGGAGGCTGCGGGTCTTGCGGCCGATGCCGAGCGCCAGCATCGCGTCTGTCGGCTGGATCGAGGCGAATTCCTCCGGAACCGAGAAGCCGCCGATCGGGATCATCCGGATATCGGCCTTGATCCTGATCAGCAGGGCACGGGCGAAGTGGGCGAGGGGGTAGTTGTCGCCGAAGCCGACCACCCACAGTTTTTCCGCATGGGCCATCGACTGGATCGCCTGGGCGAGTTCGTCGGAGCGCAGCGCCTCGATCGAGCGGACGAGGTTCTGCACGTCGTTGGCGAGGTGTTCGGCGAGTTCGCCTCTGCCTGTCTTGCGCTGCGCCGCCCGAGCCGGAAGCGTCGGCGCGCCGGCGCCCGCCTCGGCGGAGCGGGCGATCTTCTGGGCGGTCTTGAAAGTGGGATAACCGAGGCGCTGGAAGAAGCGCGCCGTGGTCGCCTTGGAGACCCCGGCCTGCGCCGACAGGTCGGTCGCCGACTTCAGCAGCAGCGTGTCCGGATCCTCCAGCAGCAGGTCCGCGAGCTTCCGCTCCCGCCTCGTCAGATCGTCATAGGCATCCAGGATTCTCTGGGAGAGCGTCGCCTCGTCCATCACCGACCCACAATTTCACGAATGAAAAATACATACTCTGGATAGAAGAAAAGACGCCAGATGTGAACAGGATTGAAGAGACAGGTTTGCAAACAGTCATTCCGCTGCGGCGCAACGTGATGTTTCTATGCCATTCGGCAAGCGACGTTGGTTCTGGCACAGCCGGAATCGCAGGGTCCCGCGCCACTTTTGCGCGACGGGGCCCGCCGGCATGGGGCAAGCATCGCCTAACGGTCGGAATTGTTGGATATTCGGGCCATGGCCTTCACGTTCCGGCAGATCCAGTATTTCATTGCGGTCGCTGACCAGGGCACCGTCTCGGGGGCGGCCCAGAAGCTGTCGATTTCCCAGTCGTCGGTGACGGAGGCGATCAAGGAACTCGAACGGGACCTCGGGGTGGAGCTGTTCGAACGTCACCCGCGCGGGCTCTCGATCACGCACAAGGGACATCAGTTCCTCCGGCATGCGACCAAGATACTCGCCGACGTGTCCGACGCGCGGCGGACTTTCTCCGATGAGCGGCCCGCCGCCGCCGGGCACCTCCATCTCGGCGTCACGTCGCTGGTCGCGGGCTACGTCCTCTCCGATCTCCTCGCCCGCTACCGTCGCGCCCTGCCGACCATCAATGTCTCGGCGATCGAGGACAACGGCGACTATCTCGAGCATCTCCTGATCGGCGGCGAACTCGACGTTGCGGTCATGGTGATCTCCAATCTTCGTGACCGCATGGCGCTGCAGGCGGAGATCCTCGAGGTCTCGCCCTATCGCCTGTGGCTGCCACTCGGACATCGTCTTGCCAGCGCCGATATCATCGGCCTGAAGGATATCGCCGCCGAGCCGCTGATCATGCTGACGGTCGACGAGACCGAGGA
>JAGRKY010000514.1 GCA_020442095.1 Bauldia sp. | reverse complement strand
ATTCCCGCGCACGCGGGAATCCAGCTTGCCGAAGCGCCGAGGGGGCCAATTCTGGGTCCCCGCGTGTGCGGCGACGAGCGGGGGTGGGCGGGTATGCGCCAAAGGCCGGCATGCAGCGGTGTCGGCTCGCAACGTTGGCGATCATGGTGTTTGCCAGCCTGTCTTGTCTGCCGGCGGCCGCGCCGGCCATGGCCGAGCCCTACCGGCTCGCGCCCTACAAGGACGATCTCTTCGCCTATCCGAAGATCCTCGACGAGCAGTATGACGGCGCCTATCTCGAGGTCGAATATGACCGGCCGCGGGATCTCGACGCGCGCGACGCGGTGCGCGGCGAGAAGGTGAAGCCGGACTATGTCTCGCTCGACCCCGATGCCGTCACCGCCGACCGGTCGGTGAAGCTCGGCAAGAAGACGATCCGCTATTACGCGGTCGGCAAGGTCGATGGTGGCGCCAGGGCGATCGTCATCTTCGTCCACGGGCTTGGCACCGGCCGGGAGACCGGCGTCGACGACTGGATCCACGGCGGCAATTTCAATCGCATCAAGAACCTGATGATGCGGAACGACGGCGTCTACATCTCGCCGAGCTTCTCGAACTACCGCAGCGGCGGCGCCGAAGAGATGCGCGACCTGATCCTCTTCGCCTCGGTCATGTCGCCCGACGCGCCGGTGTTCCTCGCCTGCGGCTCGATGGGCGCGACGCTCTGCTGGCGCCTGATCCGCGACGACTCGGTGCGGCCGCTGCTCGGCGGCGTGCTGCTGCTCGATCCGGTTATGAATCGCGACGATATCCGCTTCGCCGCGTCACTTCCCGCCGACGGCAGGGTGCCGCTGCTGATCACCGGCAGCCGCGAGGATACGCGGGTCGGCTGGAAGGGGCAGCGCGACCTGTTCATCGCGATGAAGAAGGGGGTTCCGGACTATCCGATCCGCTATGTCCTGTTCAGCGCCGGGACCCACGGATTGTCGTGGCGGATGGTCGACTGGCGGACGACGCTCAACTGGATGCTCGAAGCCAAGGGCAGGTGAGACGCATCGCCCCTTGACCGATACCCGCGGCGCGATCATGGTCCGCGCGAATTTCCGATTTGAAGACATGAACAGGGGGATTTTATGGACCGTCTCAAGGGAAAGCGGGCATTCCTGACCGCGGCCGGCGCGGGCATCGGCCGGGCGACGGCGCTCGCCTTCGTCGCCGAGGGCGCGGAAGTGATCGCGACCGACCTCAACACCGACCTGATGGCCGATCTTGGCGGTCTCGGTGTTGCCAAGACCGCCAAGCTCGACGTCCGCGACACCGAGGCGATCAACGCGATGGCCGCCGATATCGGCCCGGTCGACATCCTGTTCAACTGCGCCGGCTTCGTCCATCACGGCACGGCGCTTTCGACGACCGACGAGGACTGGGACTTCTCCTTCGACATCAACGTCAAGGCGATGCACCGCACCGTCCGCGCCTTCCTGCCGGGCATGCTGGCGAAGGGCAAGGGCTCGATCGTCAACATCTCGTCCGGCGCCTCGTCAGTGCGCGGCATCCCGAACCGCTATGTCTACGGCGCTTCCAAGGCGGCGGTGATCGGCCTGACCAAGTCGGTGGCGGCGGATTTCATCCGCCAGGGCATCCGGGCGAACGCGATCTGCCCCGGCACGATCCAGTCGCCGTCGCTCGACGGCCGGATCGAGACGCTGGCCAAGGAGACCGGCAAGCCGGTCGAGGACATCCGCCAGGCCTTCATCGACCGCCAGCCGATGGGACGCCTCGGCACGGCGGAGGAGATCGCGGCGCTCGCCGTCTATCTCGCCGGCGACGAGTCGGATTACACCACCGGCCAGATATTCCTCGCCGACGGCGGCTTCGCGCTCTAGGCCGATATCCGGGGAGGCGGGCGCCGCCCGTCTTCCGCCTTTCGTCTCCTGTCAGGGAAACAGGTCGTCGTCGAGCGATCGCGGATCGTAGCTCCGCGGCTCGTTCTTGCGCAGCGAGCGGACCACCGGGAAGACGAGGAACCCCCCGGTCAGGGTCAGGAAAAGGGCCTTGCTCTCGCCGGTGACGATCGCCAGGCCGAGCGGCAACAGGACGAAGAAGGCGCCGGCGATCACCGCGATGACCATGCCGAAGCGGTGGCGGGAATCGCTGTTGCCGGCGACGAAACGGATCCGGCCGCGATCCTCCTCCGAAAGCCTCGCATGGAGGTCGCGGACGAAGGCGACATAGGGTTCGATGCGGCTCTCGTCCGGGGTGCCCCAGCTGTTCACGGTGCTGACGACGAGCTCGATGCCGTTCCGGAAGAAGACCGAGCAGACGCCGAACTCGCCGGACCGCGGAACTTGCGCCGTCCTCAGGTGGATGCGGGAAATTTCGGCCAGCGGAAGGTCCCGATGGATGCCATCCACCGTCCATTCGAGCCCCGTCGCGGTCAGGGCGACCCCTTCGTTCCGCATCCGCCAGACGAAGCGGTAGGACGACCCTTCCCGGAAGAAGAGGTCGTAGCGGGCCGGCGGCGCGGGCGACGGGCCTGGCGCAGAGGTTTCCATTTCGCCTTCCGGATTCACCTGGCCGAAACCTGAATATGTGTACGGTCCGGCGAGGCTAGACCCGCAACGGACCCGCCGCCATGACCGCGATCACAACCGCGCTTGCCGTCCGCGGCCTGACCAAATGCTATGACAGGCCGGCGGTCGACGAACTCGACCTGACAATCCGGGGCGGGGAATTCTATTCCCTGCTCGGGCCGAACGGTGCCGGCAAGACGACGACGCTGAGGATGGTCGCGGGGCTGCTCAAGCCCGATGCCGGGGCGATCTCGATCTTCGGCGTCGATGCGCTGGCCGACCCCGTTTCGGCCAAGCGGATGACCGCCTGGGTATCCGACGAGCCGATGATCTACGAAAAGCTGACGCCGATCGAATATCTCGAATTCGTCGCCGGGCTGTGGGGTATCGAGACCACGACGGCGGAGGCGCGGGCCGCCGACCTCTGCTCGTGGCTCGGCCTTGCGCCGCATGCCCGGGAGCGCTGCGAGGGCTTCTCGAAGGGGATGCGGCAGAAGGTGGCGCTCGCCGGGGCGCTGGTCCACGAGCCGCGGCTGATCATCCTCGACGAGCCGCTGACCGGGCTCGATGCGCGCTCGGCGCGGCTGGTCAAGGACGTGCTGGTCGAGCGGGTACGGAACGGCGCGACGGTGATCATGACCACCCATATCCTCGAGGTCGCCGAGCGGATGGCGGAGCGGATCGGCGTCATCGCCAATGGCCGGCTGATCGCCGAGGGAACACTCGCCGAGCTTCGCCAGCTGGCGGGCCGGGGCGAATCGAGCCTCGAGGACATCTTCCTCGACATCACCGAGGCGGCGAGCGCGGCGGCATGATCGCACCCGGCAGCCTTGCCTGGTTCGCGCGGCACGAGATCCGCCTCGCCTGGCGCGACTTCATCTCGATGATCACCGCCGGACGTCGACGGCGGACGATCGGCATCGTCATCGGCTTCATCATCTTCGCCGTGCTGATGCACGCGCTTGCCGATTATATCGTCGGTGGCTTCGCCGATGTCGGCATCGACCCGGAGCGCGACGTACTGGTCTATGTCACCGCGATCGGTATCCTGTCGTCGTCGTTGATGATCTCGCAGGCGCTGGAGGCGGTGACCCGCGCCTTCTATGCGCGGGCCGATCTCGACCTGATCCTGACGTCGCCGGTGGTGGCGCCCAAGGTCTTCGCGGTCCGGATCGCGGCGATCGCCTTCACCACCTTCGCGATGGCGTTTCTGCTCGCCGGGCCGTTCATCAATGTCCTGGTGGTCAGGGGCGGGGCGCGTTGGCTGACCGCCTATGGCATGGTCGCCGTGGCGGCCTGTGTCGCGACGGCGCTGGCGGTAGCGATCACCATCCTGCTCTTCCATGTCATCGGGCCGCGCCGTGCGCGCTTCGTGGCGCAGGTCGTCGCGGCGATCGTCGGCGCGACCTTCGTCATCGGGCTGCAGGCCGCCGCCATCCTGTCGAGCGGGACGATCTCGCGCTTCGCCATCCTCCAGTCGAAGAAACTGGCGGAAATCCTGCCGCCGTTGGACAGCGTCTTCTGGCTGCCGGCGCGGGCGATGACCGGCGACCCCGGCGCGCTGGTGCCGGTGCTCGGCGTCGCCCTGCTGGTGTTGGCCGGGGCCATCGCGCTGTTCGCGACGCGCTTCGCCGACTACGCGATCGCCACGGCCGGGGTGACGGAATTGCGCCTCACCGGCCAGGCGCGGGAGCGGCACTTCCGGGCGTTGTCGGCGATGCAGGTCCTGAGGCGCAAGGAATGGACGCTGCTTCTCCGCGATCCGTGGCTGATCTCGCAGACGCTGATGCAGCTCCTCTACCTGCTGCCGCCGGCGCTGCTGCTGTGGCGGAAGTTCGGCGAGGACGGCGACACGATCACCGTGATCGTGCCGGTCATCGTCGTGGCGGCGGGTCAGCTTGCCGGGGGCCTCGCCTGGCTTGCGGTCTCGGGCGAGGACGCGCCGGACCTGATCGCCACCGCGCCGGTGCCGACGCGGATGATCATCCGCGCCAAGGTCGAGGCGGTACTCGGCGGCATCGCCATCGTCTCGGCGCCGCTGATCCTCCTGCTCGGGCTGTCGGCGCCCTGGGCGGCGCTCGTCACGGCGGTCGCGATCGCAATTGCCGCGATCGCGTCGACGATGATCCAGCTGATGTTCAAGGGCCAGGCGAAACGGAGCCATTTCCGCCGCCGGCAGACCTCGTCGCGGATCGCGACCTTCGCCGAGGCGCTGTCGTCGATGACCTGGGCGGCGACGGCGGGGCTTGCCGCGGCCGGGACATGGCTTGCCCTCGGCAGCGCCATCGCGGCGCTGCTGGTGCTCGCGG
>JAGRKY010000513.1 GCA_020442095.1 Bauldia sp. | reverse complement strand
CGACGAAGAAATTCGACTGCCATTCCGGCTTTTTCGGACCGAGCAGGGACACGTTGAAGCGCGCCAGCCGCAGCGCGGCACAGATCGCGAAGATCAGCGCCGCGATCCAGCCGACCGATCCGGCATCGTCCAGCGCCCAGACGAAGAGCAGGATCGCCGGCGCAACGCCGAAATTGACGAAGTCCGTGAGCGAATCGAGTTCCGCGCCGAAGCGCGAGGTGGACTTGAGGAAGCGCGCCACCCGCCCATCGACCCCGTCGAGCAGCGCCGCGATCGCCACGGCGGCGATTGCCCAATCGAACCGCTCCTCGATGCTCATCCGGATCGAGGTCAGCCCGGCGCAGAGCGCCAGCAGCGTGACCAGGCTCGGCAGCACCATGCGGATCGGCACGACACGAATCTGCCGCAGCCGCTTGAGCTTCGGTTCGTCATCCGGGTCGAAAGGCTGGAAGATCGACATCGGGATATCAGTCGGTCCGTGCCTGTCGGGTGACGATCGCTCCGTCGAGGCGGGCCAGCACCGTCTCGCCGGCAATCGCGATCTGCCCCTCGGCGACGAAGACGCTCGCATTCTTCGGCAGGTAGACATCCAGGCGCGAACCGAAGCGGATCATCCCGAACCTCTCTCCCCGCTCCACAACGTCCGCCTCTCGCGTCCAGCAGACAATCCGCCGCGCCACCAGCCCGGCGATCTGGACCACGGCGATGGGTCCGGCCGCGCCCTCGATGACGAGCGCGTTGCGTTCATTATCCTCGCTTGCCTTGTCGAGTTCGGCATTGATGAACTTGCCCGGCGTATAGACGATCTTCGACACCGCACCGGCTATCGGCGAGCGGTTCACGTGGCAATTGAAGACGTTCATGAAGACCGATATCCGGCGCTTCGGCTCGCTACCCAATCCGAGTTCCTCAGGCGGGACGACGCTGGCAATGGAGGAAATCCTCCCGTCGGCGGGGCTGACCACCAGTCCCGGCTCCAGCGGGATGACCCGTGCCGGATCGCGGAAGAAGTAGATGCACCAGCCGGTCAGAAAGAGCCCGATCCACAGGAGCGGCTGCCATAGCAGGCCGACCAGTACCGCGACGACGAAGAAGATGGCGATAAACGGCCAGCCTTCCTTTCGGATCGGCACAAGCATCGACCGGATCGAGTCGAGTACGGACTCCATAACTTGCCTGAACCTTCCCGACCCCGGTCTCGCCGGGCGCTAGAAAGCATGGAAAGCACCGGAAGTGAAGCGGACTATTCGGCCGGCTCCGGTTGCTGGACCGGCGCACGCCGGACAAAGCCCTCGGCGTCGGTCTCCTCGACCTCGTGCAGACGTTCGATCGCCTCGGCGGCCTGGCGCTGGCGGTTCCACATGCTGGCGTAGAGACCGTCCTCGGCGAGCAACTCGTCGTGCCGGCCGCGTTCCGCGATACGCCCCTGGTCGAGGACGATGATCTCGTGGGCATGGATCACGGTCGACAGGCGGTGGGCGATGACCAGCGTCGTCCGCCCGGCCGAAACCCGGTCCAGCGCCGCCTGGATTTCCCGCTCGGTATGGATATCGAGCGCCGAGGTCGCCTCGTCGAGGATCAGGATAGGCGGTGCCTTGAGCACGGTGCGGGCGATCGCCACCCGTTGTTTCTCGCCGCCGGAGAGCTTCAGGCCGCGCTCGCCGACCTCGGTGTCATATCCGGCCGGCAGCGTGGCGATGAAATCGGCGATCTGGGCGGTCTGCGCCGCTTGCCTGATCTCCTCGTCGGTGGCGTCGGGCCGTCCATAGCGGATATTGTAGGCGATCGTGTCGTTGAACAGGACGGTATCCTGCGGAACCATGCCAATTGCTGCCCGGAGGGATTCCTGGGTAACGTCGCGAACGTCCTGGCCGTCGACGGTTATCTTCCCGCCGATCACGTCATAGAAGCGGAAGAGCAGGCGCGAGATGGTCGACTTTCCGGCGCCCGACGGACCGACGATGGCGATGGTGCGACCGGCCGGCACGTCAAAGCTGATCCCTTTCAGGATCGGCCGGTCAGCATCGTAGTGGAACGCGACATCCTCGAAACGGACATTGGCCCCGTCGACGATCAGGTCCCTTGCTCCGGGCTTGTCGACGATCTCGGGCGCCACGTCGAGCAGATCGAACATCGCTTCGATGTCGATAAGGCCCTGCTTGATCTCGCGATAGACAAAGCCGATGAAATTCAGCGGGATCGAGAGCTGCATCAGCAGTGCGTTGATCAGCACGAAGTCGCCGATCGTCTGCTCGCCGCGCAGCACCGCGGCGCCCGACATGGCCATGCAGATGGTCATGCCGGTGGTGAAGATGACGACCTGGCCGATATTCAGCCAGGCAAGCGACGTCCAGATACGGATCGCCGAAGCCTCGTAACGCTCCATCGCGGTATCGAAGCGCCGCGCCTCCATCGTCTCGTTGCCGAAATACTTGACCGTCTCGAAGTTGAGCAGCGAGTCGATCGCCTTGGCGTTGGCATCGGTATCGGAGTCGTTCATCGCCCGGCGGATCTTGATCCGCCAGTCCGACGCCTTGACGGTGAACCAGGTGTAGAGGACGACCGTGACGCTGATGACGATCAGGTAGGTCCAGTCGAACTGGTAGGTGATGATCACCGCCGCCAGCAGGAACTCGATCACCGTCGGCGCGGTGTTGAGGATCGTGAAGCGGACGATGATCTCGATGCCGCGCGTGCCTCGCTCGATGATCCGCGACATCCCGCCCGTCCGCCGTTGCAGGTGGAAGCGGAGCGAGAGCTCGTGCATATGCACGAAGGTCTTGTAGGCGAGCTCGCGCACGGCGTGCTGGCCGACCTTGGCGAACAGCGCGTCGCGAAGGTTGTTGAAGACGTTCATCAGGATGCGGCCGACGCCATAGGCGATGACCAGCAGGATCGGCACGGTGATCACCGCCGTCAGGCCGGCTGCCGCCTCCTTGTCGCCCGGCATCGGCGAAACCAGGGCGTCCGTCGCCCATTTGTAGGTGTAGGGAATGAGCACCGTGACGACCTTGGCCGCCACCAACACCACCAAGGCGACGCCAACGCGGCGCTTGAGGTCCGGCCGGTCGCCCGGCCACATATAGGGCCACAGGTTGAGTAGGGTCGCGAAGGCGGATTCGGCCTTCACCCTGGGCTGGTTGGTCGGGTCGGCCGCGGTGGTCATTCACAGGCCCCCACGGGTTCGGCGGTCTTCGCCGCTACCGCCCGCTGAAATCCGCCCATGGCCTCCCCGACCTCGGCAAGCGCCTGCGTATCGAGCCAGTAGCAGGATCGCGGACCTTCGATCTCACCCCGAATGATCCCCGCCTCCCGGAGAACCTTCAGGTGCTGGGATACGGTCGATTGTGCCAGCGGCAGGTCACGGACGATGTCGCGACAACGACAGGCGCCGTCCGGCGCGCCGAGCAACGCACGGACGATCGCGAGCCGGGCTGGATGCCCGAGCGCCTTTATTCGCGTGGCAAGCTGAACGTCTTCTTCGTCGAAGGGCATGCAAACTTCATCGTAATTTTACGATGGAGCAGGTAGGGCCGGTCTGGACAGATTTCAACCCGGCGGGTCGGTTTTCTCCGTGTCCTCCCAGGCTGCGTTGCCTTCCGGAAGCACGAAGACCTGGCCCGGATAGATCCAGCGCGGATTGCGGATCTGATCCTTGTTGGCCTGGTAGATCGTCG
>JAGRKY010000512.1:609-5565 GCA_020442095.1 Bauldia sp. | reverse complement strand
ACGCGCGACACTAACCCGATTCCCTTAGCTTCGGCGCCGGGTGCATGAACCCGTCGACTGAAACGGAACTCTTCATGGTCGAGACGCCTGCCTTGCGACCGACATCCGACCGAGCGGGAAATCCGTTCACGCTGCCAAATCTGCTGACCTACGGACGCATCCTGGCGGTGCCGGCGATCATCGTCACCTATTACCTGCAGGACGACCTTGGCCGCTGGCTGTCGCTCGCCATCTTCGTCGCGGCGAGCGTCACCGACTTCTTCGACGGCTATCTGGCGCGGATGTGGAAGCAGCAGTCGTCGATCGGGCGGATGCTCGATCCCATCGCCGACAAGCTCCTGGTCGCGACCTCGCTGATGCTGCTGGTCTCCGACAACACGATCGGTGGATGGTCGCTGCTCGCCGCCATCGTCATCCTGACCCGGGAAATCTCGGTGTCGGGCCTGCGCGAATTCCTCGCCGAGCTCAGGGTCAGCGTCCCTGTGACCCGGCTGGCGAAATGGAAGACGACGCTCCAGATGGTGGCGATCGGCTTCCTGCTTGCCGGATCGGCCGGCGACAATCTCTTCCCGAACCTCGATATCCTGGGTTCCGGCCTCGGCATCGTCTCCTATATCGGGCTCCTCCTTCTCTGGATATCCGCGCTCGTCACCCTCTACACGGGCTACGACTATTTCCGCGCCGGTATCCGTCACCTGCTGTCGGAGGATTCGTGAAGCTCGTCTATTTCGCGTGGATACGCGAACGGATCGGAGTGCCGGAGGAGGATGTCGCCCTGCCCGAGGGGGTGACGACCGTCGGAGCGCTGCTCGACTGGCTGAAGGAACGCGGCGAGCAGTACGAATACGCGCTGGCCGAGCCGTCGGTCATCCGTGTCGCCGTCGACCACGTCCACGTCGCGGGTGATGCGTCGCTTGCGGAGGCGCGGGAGGTCGCCCTCTTCCCGCCAATGACCGGTGGCTGACCGCCCGCATATCGATGTGCGCGTGCAGGCCGGCGATTTCGACGTCGCCACCGAGACGGCAATGCTTTCCCGGCTAAGCACCAACGTCGGCGCGGTCGTCACCTTCTCAGGCCTTTGCCGCGACGAGGACGGCCGCCTCCAGGCGCTGGAGCTCGAGCACTATCCCGGCATGGCCGAGGCGGAGATACGGCGCATCGCCGACCAAGCGGCCGGGCGCTGGCCGCTTATCGGCCTGACGGTCATCCATCGCTTCGGGCGCATCCGGCCGGGCGAGAATATCGTGCTGGTCGTCGCCGCCTCGGCCCACAGGCAGGCGGCGTTTTCGGCAGCCGGTTTCCTGATGGATTTCCTCAAGACGCGCGCCCCCTTCTGGAAGAAGGAGCATCTCGCCGACGCCGAGGGCGGCTGGGTCGAGGCAAAAAAAGATGACGACCAGGCGGTCAGGCGCTGGTCGTCATCCGATTAGGTAGCCGCGAGATGTCCCGGCCCCTGAGGCGGGGCCGGCTGTCCCTGAAGATCAGCCGACGATCTCGATGCCGGAGAACCAGTAGGCGATCTCCTCGGCGGCGGTCTCCGGCGCATCCGAGCCGTGGACCGAATTCTCGCCGATCGAATTGGCGAACTCCTTGCGGATCGTGCCCTCGGCGGCGTCGGCCGGATTGGTCGCGCCCATCACTTCGCGGTTCTTCAGGATGGCGTTCTCGCCCTCCAGCACCTGGACGACCGTCGGGCCCGAGGACATGAAGTCGCAGAGCTCGTCGAAGAAGGGACGTCCCTTGTGGACGGCGTAGAAGCCCTCGGCCTGCTTGCGGCTCATCCACACCCGCTTGCTGGCGATGACGCGGAGGCCGGCCTCCTCCAGTTTCGCGGTGATCTTGCCGGTGAGGTTACGCGCCGTTGCATCCGGCTTGATCATCGAGAAGGTCCGTTCGACGGCCATGTTCGTTCCTGTCCTGTGACTGTTGGGAATGTGGCGGCTGTATAGCCGCCGGCCCCGGCCCCGACAAGGTCAAAGCCAGTCCCGACAAGGTCAAAGCCGGGCCGGCGATCGCCCCGCGAGCCCCTTCCCGCCAGGAATCTCCACAGGATACCCCCCGGTGTCACCGAACCGACATCGGACAGCAAACTTGCCGTCATCTGCGACCGGTAGCCGGCAGAGGCCTTCCAACCGCTTCCGCACGAGGACAACGGCAATGACCAAGAGACTTCTGACCGGCGGGCTCCTGCTCGCGCTGACCAGCACCACCGCGTTCGCCGCTACCGACATCACCTGGTGGCACGGCATGAGCGGCCGCAACGGCGAGGTGATCAACGAGATCGCGACGAAGTTCAACGCTGCCCAGACCGCCTGCAATCTCACCCCGGTCAGCAAGGGCACCTACGAGGAAGCGCTGACCTCGGGCATCGCCGCCTTCCGCGCCGGCGAGCAGCCCAACATCCTGCAGGTATTCGATGCCGGCGCGGCGACGATCATCAACGCCCATGGCGCCGTGGTCCCGGCCGAGGACCTGATCAAGAATGCCGGCCAGGACTTCAATCGCGACGCCTTCATCGACGGCGTCCGCTACTTCTACGCCGACAGCGACGGCAAGTTCATCGGCATGCCATTCAACTCGTCGGCGCCGATCATGTACGTCAACACCGAAGCCATGGCCAAGGCCGGCGTCGAGCCGCCGAAGACCTGGGAAGAGTTCGAGGCGATCGCGCCGAAGCTCAAGGACGCCGGCTACGTGCCGCTGGTCCAGAGCCAGCTGACCTGGGAGTTCACCGAGAATTTCTTCTCCCGGCACGACCTCCAGTTCGCGACCAACAACAACGGCTATGACACGGTCGAGGGCACCAAGATCCTGGTCAACGCTCCCGAGCACAAGATGATGTTCGAGAAGCTGAAGGATTGGTACGACCAGGGCCTGTTCGGCTATTACGGCGCCGGCTGGTCCGACAACCAGAAGCCCTTCGAGGAGAACAAGGTGGCGCTGTGGATCGGCTCCTCCGGCTCCTTCGGCGGCCTGCTGAAGACGGCCCAGATGCCGTTCTCGGCGACCTTCCTGCCCTACTGGTCCTCGGTCGAGGGCGCCGGCACCAACACCTTCATCGGTGGCGCCGCGCTCTTCGCCTTCTCCGGCAAGCCGGACGAGGAAAACGCCTGCACGGCGGCCTTCTTCGAGTTCCTGACCTCGCCGGAGATCCAGTATTTCTGGCACAAGTCGACCGGCTACGTGCCGATCACCAAGGCCGCCTACGAGCTCGCCAAGTCCGACGGCTATTACGAGCAGGTCCCCCAGGCCGAGGTCGGCATCGAGCAGCTGATGCTGCCGGGCGGCGAGTGGTCCAAGGGCTACCGGATGGGCTTCTACCCCCAGATCCGCGAAGTCATGGAACGCGAATACGGCAAGATCTTCGCCGGCGAGACGTCGGTCGACGACGCGATGAATGCGATCGAGGAAGAGGGCAACAAGCTCCTCGAGCGCTTCGCCAAGACGTCGGGCTGATCCGGCTTGCGAACGACCGGGACCGGGGTGCGACGCGCGCCCCGGTTCCTCCTTTTCCGATTTCCGAAGGTTGCACCTGACGTGTCACGGTCCAAGGCGGCTCAATGAAACGCGTCCAGTTCTCCAATATCGGACTGCCGTATCTCTTCCTGCTGCCGCAACTCACGATCATCGTCATCTTCTTCTACTGGCCGTCGGTGCAGGCGGTGCAATCCTCCTTCTATCTGGAGGATCCCTTCGGCTTCGGCGGCAGCTTCGTCGGGCTCGATAATTACCGGGACGTGCTTGCCTCCAGCGAATATCTCCGCATCGCCAATTTCACCGTCGTCTTCACCGTCCTGGTGACCGTCCTCTCGCTCGCGCTTGCCCTGCTGCTCGCGGTCAAGGCGGACGCGATCCTCCACGGCGCCTCGACCTACAAGACGCTGCTGATGTGGGTCTATGCGGTGGCGCCGCCCGTCGCCGGGCTGATCGGCGTGATGTTCTTCGACCAGCATATCGGCCCCTTCGTCCAGGTCGCCGCCATCTTCGGCTGGAAGTTCGAGCTCGGGCTGAACTATTTCGACACCGGCTTCGCGATGATCGTGATCTCGGTCTGGAAGCAGATTCCCTACAATTTCATCCTCTTCCTGTCGGGCCTTCAGGCGATCCCCAAGCCGTTGCGCGAGGCCGCGGCGATCGACTGCCGCTCGGGCTTCCGCCGCTTCTGGACGATCGTCCTGCCGCTGCTCGCCCCGACCGCCTTCTTCCTGCTGATCATCAACATGACCTACGCGCTGTTCGACACCTTCGGCATCATCGATGTCGTGGTGAAGGACAAGCCCGCGAACAGCCCGGTCACCCTCGTCTACAAGGTCTACCAGGACGGCTTCCGCGGCAACGATATCGGCGGCTCCTCGGCCCAGTCCGTGATCCTGATGTTCGTCGTCTTCGCCCTCACCATCTTCCAGTTCCGCTTCATCGAGCGGCGGGTCCATTACGGCTGAGGGCGCGATGCCGCGTGTCAGACTCCTCGACCACCTGATCCTGATCATCGGCGCGATAGTGATGGTCGGCCCGGTCGCGATCGCCTTCCTCACCTCCACCCATGAAGCGGTCGAAATCCATCGCAACGGGCTGATGGCGACCTGGGGGGACAACTTCCTCCAGACCTACGGGACGGTCCTCACCAAGGAGGGCGGCTTCACCGGCCAGGTCACCGGCGCGCGGATGATGATGAACTCGATGATCCTCGGCGTCGGCTTCGCCATCGGCAAGATCGTGCTGTCGATGCTCGCCGCCTATGCCATCGTCTATTTCCGGTTCAAGATGGGGACATTCTTCTTCTGGGTGATCTTCACCACCCTCCTCCTCCCCCTCGAGGTGCGCATCGTGCCCTCCTACGAGGTGGTGCAGAAGCTCGGACTGCTGAACAGCTATACCGGCCTGATCGTCCCGCTCCTCGCTTCGGCCACCGGCACCTTCTACTTCCGCCAGTTCTTCAAGTCGGTGCCCGACGAG
>JAGRKY010000512.1:0-539 GCA_020442095.1 Bauldia sp. | reverse complement strand
GGCCGATGATCGCGGCGATCTTCATCATCATGTTCGTCTACGGCTGGAACCAGTATCTCTGGCCGATGATGATGACCACCGACGAGCGCTATTTCACGCTGGTCCGCGGCATCAAGCAGATCCTGCTCGTCTGGGTCGGGGCGCAGATCCCCGACTACAACGAGGCCTTCGCGCTGGCGATCCTCGCCATGCTGCCGCCGGTCCTCGTCGTGGTGGTCTTCCAGCGCTGGTTCATCAAGGGCCTCACCGAAACCGACAAGTGAGCGACATGCCATGGCGACGATAACCCTCGACGCGGTCCGCAAGGTCTATCCCGGCAACACCGAGGCGGTGAAGAGCGTCACCATCGACGTCGCCGACGGCGAGTTCATCGTCCTGGTCGGTCCGTCCGGTTGCGGCAAGTCCACCCTCTTGCGGATGATCGCCGGGCTGGAGACCGTCACCACCGGCGAGATCCGCATCGGCGAGCGGATCGTCAACGACGTCGATCCCGCCGATCGCGACATCGCCATGGTGTTCCAGAACTACGCGCTCTACCC
>JAGRKY010000511.1 GCA_020442095.1 Bauldia sp. | reverse complement strand
TGCCAGCGGCATGACGGCGCTCTACGAAGCACGCTTCCATATCATCGAGCCGGACCGCAGGCTGGTCTACGACTACGACCTCCATCACGACGAAAGGTTCCATTCCGTGACGCTGTCCAGCCTGCTGGTCGAGCCGGCGGGCGAGATGACGCACGTCGCCTATACCGAGCAGATCGTCTTCCTCGACGGCCGCGACGGCACCGAGAGCCGCCGGCATGGGACGGAGATTCAATGGGCGGTTCTGGAAGCGGTGCTTCTCGGGGCGGAGGCGTCGTGATGCTGGTCCTCTATTCGCATCCCTTCGCTTCCTACTGCCAGAAGGTGCTCATTCCGCTCTACGAAAGCGGCACGCCGTTCGAATACAGGCTGCTGTCTCCCGAACAGCCGGAGAACGGCGCCGAACTCGCGAAGCTCTGGCCGATGGGGAGCTTTCCGGTCCTTGTCGAGGATGGCCGGACGGTCATCGAGTCGAGCGTGATCGTCGAGTATCTCGACCTCCACCATCCCGGCCCCTCGCGCATGATCCCCCACGATCCCGACGCAGCGCTGGAGGTCCGCTTCCTCGACCGCTTCTTCGACAACTACGTCATGACGCCGATGCAGCGGATCGTCTCCGACTTCATCCGCCCGCCCGAGAAGCGCGATCCGCAGACGGTCACGGACGCGAAGGAGATGCTGGAGAAGGCATACCGCTGGCTCGACGCGCATATGGCGAGGCGCGCATGGGCGGACGGCGACCGCTTCACCCTGGCCGACTGCGCAGCAGCGCCGTCGCTCTTCTACGCGGACTGGGTGCATCCGATCGCCGGGACATTCGCCGAGGCGCGCTCCTACCGGGATCGGCTGCTGGCACGGCCCTCCGTCGCCCGGGCGGTCGACGAGGCGCGTCCGTACCGGCATTTCTTCCCGCCGGGCGCGCCCGATCGCGACTGAGAGCCGGACCTCACCAGGCAAAACGCCGGACGGCGCGCGCAGGGGCAAGACGGAGCGCGAACCGTCCCGGTCCGTGGACGGCGGCGAAGAGCAGGCCGGCGACGAAGGTGAAGTGATCGACGAAGAAGCCGAACGCCATCGGGTTGCCTTCCCAGGTCGCGGGGCCGTGGAAGGTGAAGCCGAGGAACAGCACGTAGGCGGCGGCGAGGAGGGCCGCTGGCGTGAAGAAGGCGCCGGTCAGGAAGGCGAGCGCCAGTCCGATCTCGAAGAATGCGGCCACCCAGGCGAGAAACAGCGGGAACGGAAAGCCGGCCGATGCGATATAGCCCGCCGTATCCTCCATCCCGAGGAACTTGAACGTGACCGCCATGATGAAGACACCGGCGAAGATCAGCCGGGCGATGAGAATTGCCGCAGTCCGGGCCATCCGGATATCTCCCTTGTCGAAATCGTCTCGATAAGGGAGCGACGAACGACCAGCCGCGATTTCGACAGGGCTCCGGATTTCCGCGCGCATTTGGCCGCGGCCGGCGACGAGGGTAGGCTCGACGGCGACATCAGGGCTTCGACGGGCGGACAATGGCTGAACAGGCGACCATCTACGGGATCAAGAACTGCGACACGATGAAGAAGGCGCGGGCGTGGCTCGAGAGCCATGGCGTCGACTATGCCTTCCACGACTACAAGGCGAGCGGCATCGACCGGGGGCGGCTCGAGGCCTGGGCGAGCGAGGTCGGCTGGGAGACGCTCCTCAACCGCGCCGGCACGACCTTCCGCAAGCTCGCCGACGCCGACAAGGCGGACCTCGACGAGAAGAAGGCGATCGCCCTGATGCTGGCCCAGCCGAGCATGATCAAGCGGCCGGTGCTCGACATCGGAAGCAAAATCCTCGTCGGCTTCAAGCCGGACGTCTACGAGGCCGCTTTCGCCTGACTCCTGGCCAGGCAGGGACGGACGGCATGCGCGCTTCCGCCGGGCGCGGTAGACTGCCCCTGAATCGGCTCTGAAGGGCGGGGGGAATGACGACGCGTCTCGACGGAAAGGTCGCACTGGTCACGGCTGCGGGACAGGGGATCGGCCGGGCGGCCGCGCTCGCCTTCGCCCGTGCCGGGGCGACGGTGCATGCGAGCGACGTGAATGCCGCGTTGCTGGACGGGCTTGCCGGCGAGGCGGGGATTGCGACGCGCCGCCTCGATGTGCTGGATGGCGCCGCGATTGAGGCGGCGGTCGCCGATATCGGCGGCCTCGACATCCTCTTCAACTGCGCCGGGATGGTTCCGGTCGGGACCATCCTCGACATGGCCGATGACGCGCTCGACGATGCCTACGACCTCAACGTGAAGTCGATGGTGCGGACCATCCGCACCGTGCTGCCGGGGATGATCGCGCGGGGCGGCGGGGCGATCGTCAACATGGCGTCGGTGATCGGCAGCATCACCGGAGCGCCGAACCGCTGCGCCTACGGGGTCACAAAGGCGGCGGTGGTCGGGCTGACCAAGTCGGTCGCGCGCGACTTTGCCGGGCAGGGGATACGCTGCAACGCGATCTGTCCGGGGGCGGTCGACACGCCGTCGCTCGGCGACCGGTTCCGGGCGACCGGCGACTACGAGGAGGCGCGCGCCGCCTTCCTGAGCCGCCAGCCGCTCGGCGAACTCGCGACACCCGACGAGGTCGCCGACCTCGCGGTCTATCTCGCGGGCGCGACCAACACGACCGGGCAGGTCCATGTGATCGACGGCGGCTGGACGATCTAGGCGGAACCGGAGGAGCGGACGGGACGATGGAGAAGAGCCGCGCAATCGACCGGCTGGGCGCGTTCACCGACGGCGTTCTCGCCATCGTCATCACGCTGCTCGTCCTCGACATCGCGCTTCCCGCCGACGCCGAGACCGCGACCGAGAGCCAGCTGGCGGCCGCGCTTCTCGCGATATGGCCGAAGTACCTGAGCTACGTCATCAGCTTCCTGGTGATCGCCAATTTCTGGATGCTGCATACCTCGAAGTTCCGCGCCCTGAAGACGATCAACGCGACGTTCGTCTGGCTGAACATCCTGTTCCTGATGGTCGTCGGCTTCATCCCTTTCACGACCTCGGTCCTCAGCGACAGCGGCGGCACGGTGGCGACCACGCTCTACGCCGCGACAATGGCGGTCGCGTCCGCGCTGCTTGCCCTGATGGGCTTCTATGCCGAGGCGCGGGGACTGGTCGACAAACCCGTCGCGTCGCAGGATCGCGTGAAGCACATCATCCTGTCGCTTGCCGCGACGGCGATCTTCCTCGCCTCGATCGTCATCGCCCAGTTCAGCGCGGCCGCGGCGCAATATTCCTGGGCGCTGCTCTTCGTCATCGTTGCCTTCGTCAGGCCGAAGCATTCGGAGGAGGCGCGCGACCCCTTCGCGAGTTGAGCGGGAAAGGCGGTTGGGGCTCAGGAAGGACTACTCGGGACTTTCCAGGGCGCCGCGGCGCTGGAGAAGCGTGACGAGCGCCCAGCAGCCGAGCGCCCATGCCGCGCCCGCCGCCCAACCGGCCAGCACGTCGGTCGGCCAGTGGACGCCGAGATAGACGCGGCTGATGCCGATCAGCACGACGACGAGGACGGCGACGCCGAGCAGGTAGGCCTTGACCGCGCCCCGCGCCTCCACCCGGGAAAGCATCACCGCGAGCGTCAGGTAGACGACGGCGGACATCATCGAATGGCCGCTGGGGAAGCTGGTCGTATAGACGTAGCTTTCGTGGGGCACGAGGTCGGGCCGCGGCCGGCTGAAGAACATCTTGAGAAGCGAACTCGCCAGCATGCCGCCGCCGACCGCGACAGCGAGGAAGAGCGCGGCGCGGCGCTTACGCAGCAACAGGAGATAGCCGACCCCGCCGGCCGCCATCAGCGTCAGCACGCCGACGCCGCCGAGCGCCGTGAAGTCGCGCATCATCTCTTCCAGCCATGGGGGGCCGATCGGATCGGAAAGGTCGGCAGGATTGCGGAGCGCGACGAGGACCGCCGTGTCGAAGCCATGGGTCTCGCCTTCGATCACTTCGTCGGCGATGAGGATGAACCCCCAGAGCGCCGCCGCCGGAAGAAGGAGGAGGGCGACGACCGGCCATTCGCGCGCCATCCAGCCGACAAGCGCATTGTGGAGCGCATGCATTCTCTCGATCATCGACGACGGCAAATCCCGCCAATCTCCCGAACCGTGTTGCCGATTCCGGGATAAGGGCCTCCCGGCCCGCGGCCGTCAACCGGTCGACGCACGGCAGGCCGCCATCGCTGTCGCCGGCGCCCCGGTGCGGCGTAGCGGATATCCCGGAAAAGTGGTTATCTGGCGGGAGTTCAAGCGCGTCTATGGAGACCCGTCATGCGCGTTCGTTCTGCCAAATTTCATATATTTTTCTGTCTTGCACTGGCGCTGATCGCGCCAACCACGACCTTCGCGCAGCAAGGCGATCCCGGCTGCTGGATCACGAGGGACGGGACCGATGTCCTCGGTCATACGCCGGCCTATTACGACGAGGCGCTGACGCGGGACTGGTACCAGAGCCTCCAGATGGCGGACGCGGCGGTGATGGCACAGGTCGCGGGCGTCTACTACACCGAGATACCGGCGCCCCAGCTTGGCATGATCAGCCGCCAGTATCGCAGCTACAGCGCCAATGGCGGCTTCGAATACAAGGACCAGACCTGCAGCGCCACCGGCTGTTCGGAGAATTATGGCCATGGCCGCTGGGCCGCGCACGGCATCGGCGGCAATACCATCGCGCTGATGATCTCCTGGAGCGACCTGATCCGCACCAATGCCTGTATCGGCGGCCAGCTCCAGTATGACCGGGCCGGGCTCTACGGGGCCGACGGGACCCGCTGGCAGCGGGTGCAGTAAACACTCGCCCGTCCTTAAAGGAAAAAGGCCGCCCGGGGAGGGCGGCCTTCGGAACCT
>JAGRKY010000046.1 GCA_020442095.1 Bauldia sp. | reverse complement strand
TCCTGATCTTCGTGATCATGTATTTCCTGATCATCCGCCCGCAGCGGACGAAGCAGAAGCGTCATCAGGAGATGATCGCCAACCTGCGTCGCGGCGATACGGTGGTCACCTCGGGCGGCCTGATCGGCAAGGTCGCGAAAGTCATCGACGAGTCGGAACTGCAGATCGACCTTGCGGAAAACGTCAGGGTTCGTATCGCCCGGAGCATGATCGCCGAGGTCCGCGCCAAAGGCGAGCCGGTGAAGGAAAGCGAATGACCGCCCGGTCATTCGCAGGACCAGCTCGCGGCTGAACACCATGCTTGCTATCTCGCGATGGAAGACGATTCTGATCATCCTGACGGTTGTCGTCGGGGTCGTCCTGGTCATTCCGAATTTCTTCTCTCGTGAGCAGCTTGATTCACTGCCCAACTGGCTTCCGAAGAACCAGATCGTTCTCGGACTCGACCTGCAGGGCGGCGCCTACCTGCTCTATGAGGTCGATCGCAAGGATTACGTCGAGAAGCGCCTGCGCACTCTGGTCAGCGACGTCCGCAAGGCGATGCTCGAGAATCCGCGTATCGGCTACACGGGCCTCGGCATCCAGGGCGACGGCGTCCAGCTTCGCATCCGCGATCTGAGCCAGCTCGACGAAGCGCGGTCGCGGCTTGAGGAATTGCGCAACCCGCTCGCGTCCTCGCTGCTCGGCGGCGGCTCGGTCTATGAATTCGACCTGACCGTCTCCGAAGACGGGCTGGTGCGGCTGAGCTATTCCGAGGAGGGACTGTCGCAGCGGGTACGCGGCATCGTCCAGCAGTCGATCGAGGTCATCGGCCGGCGCATCAACGAGCTCGGCACGACGGAGCCGAGCATCCAGCGCCAGGGTGAGGATCGCATCCTCGTCGAGGCGCCCGGCCTCGGCGATCCCGAGAGGTTGAAGGCGATCGTCGGCCAGACCGCGCTGCTGACCTTCCATCTCGTCCGCGAAACCGTCCAGGGCGCGCAGACCCAGACGCCGACACCGGGCACGATCACCGTCCCGTCCGCTGAAACACAGGGGACGTCCTACATTCTCGACGACAACCCGCTGATGACCGGCGAGGATCTCGTCGACGCCCAGGCCTCCTTCGACCAGCAGACCAGCCAGCCGGTGGTGAATTTCCGGCTGTCGACCTCCGGCGCGCGGAAATTCGCCGAGGTGACGCAGAAGAATGTCGGGCGCCAGTTCGCTATCGTCCTCGACGACGAAGTGATTTCCGCGCCCGTCATCAGGGAGCCGATCCTTGGCGGTTCGGGCCAGATCAGCGGAAGCTTCTCGGTCGAATCCGCCAACGATCTTGCAATTCTGCTCCGCGCCGGCTCGCTGCCGGCAAAGCTGACGATCGTCGAGGAGCGCTCGGTCGGTCCGGGCCTCGGTGCAGACTCGATCGAGGCGGGCGAGATCGCGTCGATCATCGGCGCGCTCGCGGTCGGCATCTTCATGATCGCGGTCTATGGCTTCTTCGGCCTGCTGGCCAACATCGCGGTCTTCGTCAACGTGATCCTCATCTTCGCGGTGCTGACGCTCCTCGGCGCGACGCTGACGCTGCCGGGCATCGCCGGTATCGTGTTGACGATCGGCGCCGCGGTCGACTCGAACGTGCTGATCTACGAGCGCATTCGCGAGGAATCGCGACAGGGCCGGTCGGCGGTCGCCTCGATCGATCTTGGCTTCAAGCGGGCGCTCGGCACGATCGTCGACGCCAATATCACCACGCTGATCGCCGCGATGGCGCTGCTTTTGCTCGGATCGGGGCCGATCCGCGGCTTTGCCGTCACCTATGCGATCGGCATCGCGACCACCATCTTCACCGCGTTTACCTTCACCCGCCTGATGATTGCGACCTGGTACCACCAGCGGCGCCCGGCGCGGATCGCCCTCTAGAGGAAGGCGGAACCGATGCGCAAACTTCGCCTCATTCCGGACGACACAAACATCCGCTTCATGTGGATGCGGAGATTCAATTTCCCCGTATCCATCCTGCTGTCCGTCCTGTCGGTCGTGATCTTCGTCCTGATCGGCCCGCAATACGGCATCGACTTCCGCGGCGGCAC
>JAGRKY010000510.1 GCA_020442095.1 Bauldia sp. | reverse complement strand
CTCGCGCTGATCGCCTGCATCATCAACATCCCGGTGGCGCTGGTGCTGTTCGTCGGCTTCATCCAGGAGATCCCGGAGGAGATGGATTCGGCGGCGAAGATCGACGGCGCCGGCAAGTGGGGCATCCTCTGGCACGTGATCCTGCCGCTTGCACGGCCGATCATCTTCGCCGTGCTGGTGCTGAGCTTCGTCTATAGCTGGAACGAGTTCCTGTTCGGCCTGATCCTGACCACCAAGAACGCGGTGCCGGTGACCGTCGGCGCGACCTTCTTCGTCACCTCCTACGGGGTGAAGTGGGGCGCGACCGCCGCGGCGATGACGCTCGGCATCGTGCCGCCGATGATCCTCGGGCTCTTCGCCTATCCCTATATCGGCAAGTCGATGCTGGCCGGGGCGCTGAAGGGCTGACCATGGACGCCGCCGCCTATGCGCAGGCCGCCATCCGCGTGCGCGGCCACATCCGGCGCACCCCGCTGGTCCCGGCGGCGCCGTCGGGCGATCGGGAGAATCTCTGGTTCAAGCCGGAATGCCTGCAGGTTTCCGGCTCCTTCAAGGCGCGGGGCGCCTTCAACTCGGTGCTGTCGATCCCCGAGGAGAAGCGCGCCAACGGCGTGGTGACAGCCTCCGGCGGCAATTTCGGCGCGGCGATCGCCTATGCGGCGCGGGAGCTCGGCATTCCCGCGCGGGTCGTGGTGATGACCGGCTCGACCGAGCTCGCCCGCGACCGCATCCGCTCCTTCGGGGCGGAGCTGCACGTCATCGGCGAGCACTGGGACCTGAGTTGGGAAGCCGGCAAACAAATTGCCGGCGAGTCGGGCGGGACCTTGCTCCATCCCTTCGCCGACGAGCCGGTGATCGCCGGGCAGGGGACGATCGGGCTCGAGATTCTCGAGGACATGCCGGACGTCGAGACGGTGGTGGTCTCGATCGGCGGCGGCGGGTTGATCAGCGGTATCGCCGAGGCGATCAAGCAGCGCAAGCCCGACGTGAGGCTGATCGGGGTCGAGACGGCCGGCTGCCCGACGCTCTACCGGGCCCGGGAAGAGGGGCATATCGTGATGATCGAGGATTTCGTCACCAACGTCCCGATCCTGGCGGCGCGAACGACCGAACCGATCAACTTCGAGACGGTGGAACGCTGCGTCGACGATCTCGTGCTGGTGCCCGAGGACGAACCGATCGAGGCGGCGCGCTGGATGTGGCGCTCGACCGGATTGGCCATCGAACTGGGGGCCGCCACCGCGGTCGCCGCGGTCCTCAACGGCCATGCCGGCATCGGCGGCGAAAAGGCGGTTGCCGTTCTCTGCGGCAGCGGCAATGACGGATTGCCTCCGCGCTGACGGGCGCCGATCAGGCGATGCCGGACCTGGCGAAGCCGACCGGATCGCCGGCAAGCTTCTCGGTCAGTTCCCGCGACATGGACAGCAGGATGCCGCGATAGCGGTCGTAATTCGTCCTGGCATCCTCGCGCGGGGCGATCAGGCAGAGCGTCGCCGCGCAGGTGATGCCGGACTGATAGATCGGCGCGGCGAAGCAATGGGTGAATGTGTCGGTGAGGGTGTCGAAGGAGAAGAATCCCTCCTCGCGGGCCCCGTGGGTCTCGGCGAGGAAGACGGATGGTTCCAGCACCGATCCATCGGGGAGCACGAAGTCGCCCGGCGGAATGAAATCGAGGATCTCTCCGTCGCTCATATGCGAGACGAGAAGCCGTCCCGACGCCGTCCACGGGATCGGGATCGGCTCGCCGACATCGGAACTGATGCGGAAGGGGCGGACCCCCTCGTGCATCATGGCGACGGTGTATTTGTTGCCGTCGAGCATGCAGAGCTGGGCGGTTTCGCTGGTCGTGGTGGCGAGTTCGCGGAGATAGGTCTTGCACTCGCGGGTGAGGTCGAAATGCGCCTGGTAGGCGAGGCCGAGAAAATAGAGCTTGCGACCGAGAAAGACGCGCCCCTCGCCGTCGGAATATTCGAGCACGCCGACATTGAGCAGCGCGTTGACCAGTTCGTAGACGGACGACTTCGGTGCGCCGATGCCGATCGCCACCTCGTGCGGCCGCGCCGGCTTCCCGTGCTCGCGGAGGAAGGCGAGTATCTCGAAAGCGCGGTCGAGGCCGCGTGTTCGCCGGCCCGCGGCCAGTTCCGTTACGACTCCGTCGGTAGCCATGCCGAATCCTCCTTTTTCCTTCGCGTCCCTTGTTGCCCACCGGCGGGAACGACGCTAGGGTAAGTTCGTCCGCTATATCGGCAGCATTTCCGATATATTGGAACTGTCGGGCAAGATGAAGGCAAGGGGGGCCGATTTCCGTGGATCATCGGCCAGAATGTCGGCGGGGGCCGGCAGCCATTCGCAGAACGCCCAACCAATCACCGGAGAGGGAAAGACATGCTGAAATCGTCTCTTAAAGCGGCGACCGGCGCCGCCTGCATTGGCCTGTTCGCCTGCATGGGCCTGGCCTCGCAGGCCCAGGCCGCGGCCAACTGCATCGACGGAAAACGCCAGCCCCCCTACACGCTGGGTTGGGCCAACATCTATTCGGTCCCGACCTGGATGAAGCAGACCGAGGGCACGATCGCCGACGAGGTGGAGAAGCTGAAGGCCGCCGGCCTGGTCGACGAACTCGTCATCACCGACGCCCAGGGCGACGCCAACGTCCAGATCCAGCAGATCCAGTCGATGATCGACGCCGATGTCGACGCGATCCTGCTGATCGCCGGCTCGTCGACCGCTCCGGCGCGCGTCCTCGAGGACGCCTGCTCGAAAGGCATCGCGGTCATCAACTTCGACAGCCTGGTCGACACCGACAAGGTCACCGCGAAGATCAATACCGATTCCAACAAGTGGGGCGATTCCGCCGCCCGCTGGCTGATCGACAAGCTCGGCGGCGAGGGCAAGATCCTCGTCCTCAACGGCCCGGCCGGTATCTCGGTCAGCGACGACCGCCGCGCCGGCGCCAACGCGGCCCTGGCGGAGAATCCAGGCATCGAGATTCTCGCCGAGACCAACACCGCCTATAACGTCGCGCCCGCCCAGGAAGCGGTGACCAGCCTGCTCTTCGCCCATCCCGAGATCGACGGCATCCTGTCGCTCGGCGGCGCGCTGTCCGCCGGCGCCATCCTGGCCATGGACAAGCAGGGCCGCGACATGGTGCCGATGACCGGCGAGAATGCCCGCCAGTTCCTCGAGCTGTGGAAGGAAAAGGGCCTCTCCTCCTGGGCGACCATGCAGCCGAACTGGCTCGGCGCCTTCGCCGCCTATATCGCGGTCAAGGCGCTCCAGGGCGAGGATATCCCGGCCTTCGTCGAGGTGCCGCTGCCGATCATCGACGACAGCAACGTCGACGAGTATCTGGCCCGTGCCGGCGACTTCCCGGCCGACGGCTACATCTTCTCGCCGTGGGACGAGGCGCTGTTCGCCGACATCATCGCCGGCTCCAAGTAGAGCTGTCGCGACCATGCCTGCTCCGATCATCGAAGCCCGAGGCGTATCCAAGTCGTTCTTCGGCAACCCGGTGCTCCGCGACGTCTCGATCGCGCTGGCGCCGGGCCGGATCCATGCCCTGCTCGGCGAAAACGGGGCAGGCAAGTCGACCCTGATCAACCTGCTGTCGGGGGCGCTCGTCCCCGACAGCGGAACCATCGAGATCGACGGCAAGCCACATGCCAGCCTGACACCGGCCGAGGCAAGGCGCGCGGGCGTTGCCGTCGTCCAGCAGGAACTCAGCCTGACCAGCCAGCTTTCGATCGCCGAGAATATCGGCCTCGGCGCCTATCCGCGCCGCCTGGGGCTGATCGACTACGGGACCCTGGCGGAACGGGCGCGGGCGGTCTGCGACATGGTCGGCCTCGACGAGGACCTGGCGCGTCCGGTCGGCGATCTGCCGCTTGGCCGCCGCCAGATGGTCGAGATCGCCA
>JAGRKY010000509.1 GCA_020442095.1 Bauldia sp. | reverse complement strand
GATTTCTGGATGCCGCCGATGAAGGAGCTGAAATACTTCAACCTCTCCAAGCCGCGCCGGCGTATCGCCAGGAAGATGCTCGCCGATGCCACCGAAGATCTCGATCGGCTCAACACCCGCCGCCACCGCGACTTCCGCCGGCCGATCGTCGCCGACGACCTGACCTTCCTGTCGGACTTCGAGGAGTTGCCGATCGATTCGATCGACATGGACCGCTACACGGCGCTCTTCGACCGCAAGAAGGGGCTGCTCTCCGGCGATGTGACGCCGGCCTATTCGGCGCTGCGGCCGGCGATGGTCGACCGCATCGTCGGGCAGTTCGGCGACGCGAAATACGTCTTCATCGCCCGCGACCCGGTCAAGCGGTTCTGGTCGCAGGTGCGGATGCATGTCTACAAGCAGCGCCTCTCGGACGGGCTCGACGAGAAGGCGGTCGTGAAGCTCCTGTCGCAGCGCCGCTACGACGCCCGTTCCTTCTCCTCGCAGATCGTCGAGACCTGGAAGAGCAGGGTGAGGCCCGGCCATTTCGGGCTGTTCTTCTTCGACGATCTTGTCTCCAACCCGGTCGGATTCCGGCAGGAGATCATCAGCTTCCTCGGCGGCGATCCGGACAAGCCGACGGAACGCATCGCGCCGGACTTCAACCGCAAGAACGGCAAGTCCTCCGCGCCGATGCCCGACCTGGTGCGAGACCTCGTGGCCGCGAAATTCGCGGGAGAATTGAGGGCATGCGCCGAGAAACTCGGCGGACCGGCCAAGGAATGGCGCAAGCTCTACGGCGTCTAGTTTCCGGTTCGCTCTGACCGCGTCCGGCCGAGCGATCTCTTCTTCGCATTACCCGAAACCTGCGCGGTCTTGTTCGGATCGCGCAGGCACCCGAGCGACCTGTTGCAGCCCCGCCACAGTGTTCCGGGAAGTTAACCTGTCGGGTGTAGAAGCAACGGATACGCCGCCGTTCGGCCATAAAGTGGCGTGAAGGGTGATGCCAATTCAGGTTGCCTGCCGAGGGGGGCAACGCACCTGACGCAGAACCAGCTCACTGGGGCCCGTTTGACGGGGAGATGGTCTTTTTGCGTCGCTGCGCTGCTCGGATCCGGAAGGCCGAGGTCAAGGATCGTCGTTGAAGTGCGTGTTTGGGACAAGCAGTGGCTTTGTGGTCGGGACGCTTCGTGCGGCTCGGCACGGATCGACTGCCGGGCCGTGGCTTTGAAAGCCGCCGCATGTTTCGACGAACGGCGGAAGTAGTGAGCGATGCAGGCGCGTAGCGTATTTCCCGGACTGGTGGCGTTTGTTGCGATTGGCGTCTTCGCCAGCACCGCCATGGCGTTCGATGTCAAAAGCCTCAACGAGGAGACCGCACCGGCGGACGCCCTCGAATACGGGCTCGATTCATACCGCAGCGGCGACAAGGAAAGCGCTATCGAGGCGTTGAGCTTCGCCGCGGACAAGGGCAATGCGATCGCCCAGTGGAAGCTCGGCCGGATGTATGCCGAGGGCGACGGCATCGCCCGCGACGACTACAAGGCCTTCGAGTTGTTCAGCGAGATGGCCGACGCCCACGCCGACGACAACCCGACCCAGCGGGATTCGCGCTTCGTCTCCAACGCCTTCGTGGCGCTCGGGGAATATTACGAAGAGGGAATTCCCGACACCAAGGTCAAGCAGGACCTCCACCGCGCCCGCCAGATCTACGGCTATGCGGCATCGTATTTCGGCGACCCGGAGGCGCAGCTGAAGCTCGCCTGGATGTACTATCAGGGCGAGGGCGGCGACCGCGATCCGCTGCAGGCCGCGCGCTGGGCCAAGCTCGCCGCCGACAAGGGCGACGCGGACGCACAGGCGCTCCTCGGCCACCTCCTGTTCGAGGGCGATGGCGTACCGCGCCAGCCGGTGCTCGGGCTGATGTACCTGACCATCGCGCGCAGCAAGGCCGACCCCACCGACCGCTGGATATTCGACATGCAGGAGCGGGCGGTGTCGATCGCGACCGAGAACGAGCGGCGCACAGCCATGGCGCTTGCCGGCGACTGGGAGAAGAGGCAGTAGCCTCTCCGGCGCCTACCGGCTCGCGAGCGCCGTCACGACATCCTTTCCGTTCCGCGCCGGCTCCCTGGCTTCCGCGATACGTTCGACGAAGTCGGGAGCGATCGCGCTCAACGGGATATCGTAGGGGACCGGCGACATCGCCGTCGTCACCGGCGCGAAGCTCGCCGGAGGCGTCTTCGGCGTGAGCAGAGCCGACGGGCAGACATCCGAAATGTAGGTCCACGTCGCGCTGTCGGCGACCGAGTCGCAGCGGGCGAAACGCTGCCGCCCGTGGCAGGCGGGAATGCAGGCATAGTCGCCGACCTGGTACTGGTTGCCGGCGCTCATACAGACGGGGGACGCCTCCGCGGCAAATGCCGGGAGGGAAGCGAACACGGATGCCGCAACGACTGCGGACCGGATGAGGTGGCTGGAGATCATCGTTTTCGCCCCCGTGATGCGTTGAGTTTCTCAACGATCCCGGCCGGGCTCAAGCCACAACCGCGTGATCAGTTCTCCACGGGCGGGGAGGATGGCGCGAGTGAGACGAGCACCGCCGACGAGTGGGAAGGCGGTGTCAGGTCGGTCGTCGGGCAGCCCTGTTCGATGACCCGCCAGGTCGTGACGTTCTGCGACATCTCGCAACGGGCGAGTGTCTCGCCCTGGGGCGTCCGGAGACAGAAGAGATCGCCCTGGTGGAACAGGCGGCCGTCGGCACGGCACACACAATCAGGACCCGCCGTCGCGACCGTCGGCGTCGCGACGACAAGCAGGGCGAAGGCAAGGGCCGATGACCTGACCATGCCGCATGCTACCGCAACCCGGCAGAAGCGTACAGGTGCGGGCCGGATGGCGGCGGCAGGCAGGGCGGTGGGAGAAGAGTGTCGACCGGAGGAGGGAAGGGCCGTTGCCGGTCCTTCCCCCGGATAGCGCCGGTATCAGGTGCCGTAGAACGATTGCATCGTGTCGCTCGGCAGCGTCACGTCCCGCTGGCAGCTCGCGATAGAGCCGATCGCAGCCTGTGCCTGTGCCTCGCTTCCGAACAGGCCGCCGACCTGGGCTTCGCCCGGACCGGCCTTGCGGTCAGCGACGTAGCATACGTTCCTGCCGGCGTCCTGCAGGACGGTCCATGCCACCGCATGCCG
>JAGRKY010000045.1 GCA_020442095.1 Bauldia sp. | reverse complement strand
CGGCGGGCGAAGGCTGGCATCCCGGTGTCGTCGGCATCGTCGCGGCCCGGCTCAAGGAGAAGTTCGCCAAGCCCGCCGTGGTGATCGGCTTCGACGGCGACGAGGGCAAGGGCTCGGGCCGGTCGGTCGCCGGCGTCGATCTCGGCGCCGCCATCGCCCGGCTGGCGCGCGAGGGCCTGATCACGCGCGGCGGCGGTCACCGCATGGCGGCCGGCCTCAGCCTCGCGCGGGAGGGCCTGGAGCCGGCGATGACGCGCCTCGCCGAGCTTCTCGCCGCCGCCGGGGCCGGTTCCTCCGAGACGGCAACGCTGGCCGTGGACGCCGTGATCGGCCCCGGCGGCGCGACGGTCGAGCTCGCCGAACGCATCGCCGCCGCGGGCCCCTTCGGCGCCGGTGCCCCGGCCCCGCGCCTTGCCATGGCGCGCAGCCGGATCGTCCGGACGAAACGCGTGGGCGAGAGCCATCTCGCCCTGACCCTCGCCGACGAAGCCGGCGCGCGGGCCGAGGCCATCGCCTTCCGCGCCTTCGCAAGCGAGCTCGGCCCGCGGCTCGTGGCGCGCCGCGACGCGCCGGTCCATCTCGCGGGACGGCTGGAGCGCGACGAATGGGGCGGGCGGGTGCGCGCGAAACTGCATGTCGAGGATGCCGCCGACGCGCCCTGATCGGGCGAGATTGCGCCTTGATCCGCCCGGACCGCGACGATACATAGCGCCGCGATGCACCCTTCGTCTATCGGTTAGGACGTCAGATTTTCAATCTGAAAAGACGGGTTCGACTCCCGTAGGGTGTACCACGGATCCGTGCTAGCATGCGGGTCCGGCAAGGCCATGGCTCCTTCGTCTATCGGTTAGGACGCCAGATTCTCAATCTGGAAAGACGGGTTCGACTCCCGTAGGAGCTGCCACTGCCACACCGTCCGCCTCGTGGCTGCAAATCTGTCATCGGAATCGCGTAGACTCGAGCGCTGTCCGCGTTCGGGCGCAGACGAGCTTCCCGACCATCCGAACGGTCCAAGATGAACCTCACGCACGGCGCGACCCGCGAAATAAGCTATGCAAGCTCTGCCAACACCCGCGCCGGCCGCGCGGTGATACGCTCGGTGGAGAACCTGACCGGCCGGCTGCGGCTGATCCGCCGCGCCGGCGACTACGGCCGCGACGTCGCGCTCGGGTGCGGCTTCTGGGAGGTGATCGCCGGGCGCTACGGGCTGTCGCTCGACATGGTGTCGGGCGCGCTCGAGAACATCCCCGCCGAGGGGCCGGTGGTGGTGGTCGCCAACCATCCCTACGGCATCCTCGACGGGCTGATGCTCGGCGTCATGCTGGCGCGGCGGCGTGGGGACTTCCGCATCCTCGCGCACCGGGTGTTCCGCCGGGCAGAGGAGCTCGACCGAGTGATCCTGGCGATCGACTTCGACGAGACCCGCGAGGCGCTGCGAACCAACCTCGAGACCCGCGCCCAGGCGCTCGGCTACCTCGCCGGCGGCGGCTGCATCGGCGTCTTTCCGGGCGGCACGGTCTCGACGGCGGCGCGGCCCTTCGGCCGGCCGCTCGACCCGGAATGGCGCCGCTTCACCGCGCGGCTGATCGAGAAGTCCGGCGCGGCGGTGACGCCGGTGTTCTTCGAGGGCGCGAACAGCCGGCTCTTCCAGGTGGCGAGCCATCTGCACTACACGCTGCGCCTCGCACTGATGATCAACGAGTTCCGCGCCCGCGTCGGCCGGCCGGTGCGGGTCGCGGTAGGCCGTCCGCTGCCGCGAGCCGAGCTCGCCGCCCGGTCGGGAGACGCGCGGGCGATGATGGACTATCTGCGCGCCGAGACCTATCGTCTGTCGCCCGACCCGATCCCGGATCCGGGTTACGGATTCGACTTCGAGGAAAGCCGCGACGCGCAGCATGCCAATCGGCGTATTTGACAGCGGGCTCGGCGGCCTGACGGTGCTCGAGGCATTCCGCCGCCGGCTGCCCGAACAGGATTTCGTCTATTTCGGCGACAACGCCCATGCACCCTACGGCGTCAAGGCGCCGGGCGAAGTCTACAGGCTCACCATCGCCGGCGTGCAGCGGCTCTTCGACGAGGGATGCCGGCTGGTGATCCTCGCCTGCAACACCGCCTCGGCCGTCGCGCTGCACGACCTGCAGGTCGACTGGCTCGACGCGGCGCAGCACCGCGTGCTCGGCGTCTTCGTCCCGATCATCGAGCATCTCACCCGGCGC
>JAGRKY010000508.1:467-10005 GCA_020442095.1 Bauldia sp. | reverse complement strand
CCCTTCAGGCTGACGGCCAAGCTCGACAAGCTGACGCTGAAGATCGACCGGCCGCAACTCAGCGAAGCCGACATCAAGAAGCTGGAGGATGCCCAGGCCGCCGCGGTCGACGGGGCGGCGGGCCAGACGACGGCGGTCGACGGCCAGCCGGTCAAGACGGTCCAGCCGGGACCGCAATAAAAGACAGGGCGGGGAAGCCGGGGGAGGGTCGAAAAACCTGACCTTCGGTGGGGGATCCGCTCAAAAGACCTGCGCCGGACAGAGCGTCCGGCGCAGGTTTTTTCGTTTTGGCGTGAGACGCGGGAGGGCGCGGCTCAGCGGCGGCTCCTGCCAAGTGAGAAGATGCCGTCGCCGAGAAGAGCCTGAACGACCAGGGCGACCGCCCAGAATGCCGGGAATTCCCAGCCACCGCCCTCGTTCGAGAAGATGAAGCCGGCGGCGCCGTGCGGGGTGTAGATCGAGCCGAGGAGGATCGGCACGAGGGCGAGCGAGACCCAGCGGGTCCAGAGGCCGAGGATGAGGGCGATGCCGCCAAGCAGCTCGGCCGCCATCACCAGATAGGCGAGGGGGCCGGGGAGGCCGAGGGAGGAGAAAAAGGCGGCGGTCCCGGCCGGGGTGAAGACGAAGATCTTCAGTCCGGCATGGACCAGGAAGAGGACGCCCATCGAGACGCGCAGCACCAGCGCGGCGATGTCGGCCTGGCTGGCGGTGGCGATGAAGCCGGAGTCCCGTGTGTCGGTCGTCAAAGCGGTCATGATCGTGATCCTTCAAGCTGGAGGCCCGCCCCGCGGGCCGGTGTCGTGTCGGGAGGACGTGAGCGGAATGCCGGCGCGACCGGTCGGCACCCGGTGTCTTCGGGGGGTGTCAGGCGGCGCGCAGCCAGGTCGGCGCGATATCGGTGCCGAGGCCGAGGCCGTAGCCGAGTGCGATGTTGAGACCGGCGACCGGCTCGAGATAACGGGCGGAAGCGAGCCCGCCGACCTCGAGCGGATCGAGACCGACGTCGGCGGCAAGACGCGCCACGCTGGCGCGGGCCCCGGCGTCGTCGCCAGCGACGAAGACGGTTGCCGGGCGGCCCGCGACCTTGCCGTCGGCGTGGAGCACCTGGGCGAAGACGGTATTGAAGGCCTTGACGACCCTGGCCGCGGGGACCGCCTTCTGGATTTCCTCGGCGGCGCTGGTGGTGAGGCCGATGGCGAGGCCGGAAAAATCCGCCGTCATCGGATTGGTGATATCGACCACGGTCTTGCCGGTGAGATCGCCGGTCGCGGCGAGGACATCGGCGACGGCGGAATAGGGTACCGCCAGCACAACGAGGTCCGACCTGCCGGCGGCATCGGCGAGGCCGGTGCCGGCGATGCCGCGACCGAGCGCGCGGGCGACCGTTTCCGCCTCGGCAGGCTTACGCGAGCCAAGGGTGACCGCGTGGCCGGCCTTGGCAAAAAGGACGGCAAGGCCGGAGGCCATGTTGCCGGTTCCAAGGATCGAGATGTTCATGTCTGTTCTCCTTCTGGCGCCCATGGCGCGTCGAGGGGAACATGGCGCATGTCCGATTGGATGATAATCAGCGCCAAAAGAAGATAATTACTTCCAATACGGAAGCAATGTGTCTGTTCATGCTTTTTCCCAAGGCGGGCGGCCCTGGTAGCGTTCGACCAGGAAGTCGACGAGGGCGCGGACCTTGGCGGCGAGGTGGCGGCTGTGCGGATAGACGGCGTGGAGGCCAAGCGGCTCCGGCTCGAAGGCCGGAAGGATACGTCGAACGCGGCCCGCTTCGAGCGCGGCGCCGGCGACAAAGGCCGGCAGATGGGCGAGGCCGAGCCCGGCCTCGGCGGCCCGAAGGCAGGCGCTCGGGTCCGAATAGCGGACGCGGCCATTGACCGGCACGACGACGGTTCCGCCCTTTCCGTTGCCGAAGACCCACCGGTTGGGTTCGCGGATGTTGGTATCGATGACGCAGGCGTGTCGCGTGACGTCCTCCGGCATTTCCGGCTCGCCATGGGCATCCAGGTAGTCGCATGACGCGACCAGCATGATCCGGACGTCGCACAGTCGCCTGGCGACCAGGCTGGTGTCGGCGAGGCGGCCGATGCGGACCGCCATGTCGAAGCCCTCATCGACGAGATTGACGACGCGGTCGGTGAAGCCGACGTCGAGCTCGATTTCAGGGTAGCGGGTCGCGAAAACGTTGAGGGCGGGAACCAGCTCGCCAGTCCCGAAGGATTGTGGCGCGGTCAGCCGGAGACGGCCGCGGGGCTGCTGGGCGCTATCTCTGATCGAGAGGTCGAGGCTCTCGAATTCGTCGAGCAGCGGGCGGATGCGTTCAAAATAGGCCCGGCCGGCCTCGGTCGCGGAAACTGCCCGCGTGGTGCGGTTGAGGAGGCGGACGCCGAGCTCCGCCTCCAGCCGGGAGACCAGCTTCGAGGCCTGGCCGGAGCTTCTTCCCAGGCGCTCGGCGGCGGCCGCGAAGGTGCCGGTCTCCACGACGGCGACGAACATGCGGTCGCATTCCAGTCGGTCCACGCGGCTCACCCGGTCGAAAGGATCAATCGCCGGGAATCATAGTCGAAGCAGACCGGAACGGCGACCGAAGCGGCTTCCGGCGCCGGAGAGCCGTGTCAGACCTCGCCGGAGCCCGTCCGCCGGAAAGCCTGGGGCGTGTCGCCGAAGCGGCGGCGGAAGGTGCGGTTGAAGTAGGACAGGTCGCCGAAGCCGGCGGCGAAGGCGATGTCGACGATGCGCCAGTCGCGGTGGCGCGGGCTCCTCAGCATCTGCAGCGCGCTCTGCAGCCGGCGTTCCCGCAGGTGTTCCGAGAAGGTCTCGCCGGTCGGCTCAAGCAAGGCATGGATCGATCGTATCGAGATGCCGAGCGTGGCGGCGACCGCCCCCGGATCGAGGTCGGGATCGCGGTGACGTTCGGCGATGACGGCAAGCAGCCGCTGACGCATGGCGGTCCGCGCGCCGCCGTGGCCCGCGGTCCGAGCGAAATCGCCGCCCGGGTCGAAGGCAAGCGCAAGAAGATCGAGGACATGGCCTTCGACGAGGCCGGCAAGCGGCCGCGACACGCCCTCGCGGCGTTCGGCGAAGAGGCCGAGATAGCCGGCGAGCAGGGCCAGCGCGGCCGGGTTCGTCGGCATCCGGCCGGCGGCGGCATCCGGGTCCCGGATCGCCTGGCGCAGGGCGGCGCGGGGAATGACCAGCGACACCTCGGTGTTGTCGCCATAGGCGACCGTGCCACCCCGGACATAGTGGGGGATCAGCACCGCCCGCCCCGGCGAGAGCGGCGTGCCGTCGCCATCCGGCCCGACCGCGTGGCCGGCGCCGCTCGTGCACAGAACCAGGCTGAAGCCGTCGTCGCCGTCGCGGAGGAGATCGGCGGTGCGGCTGATGCTCATCGGCCCGAGATCGAAGGCGATGAGGCGCATCGCGTCGAAGGTATGGACCGTCGCAGAGGCATGGAAGCGGACCGGGTCCGGCGTCGCGATATCGACCCGTGCGAGGGCGAGGGCAAAGGTCTCCCGCCAGGCGTCGAAACGATCCCGCTGCTCATAGGCGTCGGTCGAAAAGACCAGGGGATCGGGCGGCGGCGGGGTCATCGCGGGACTCAGCGCCGGATGCCGGACCCGGCCGGCCTGCGCTGCAGTCCAGTCGGACCTGCGCGCCAGTCCGAGACGCTGCCGCGGACGCCGGCATAGCGTTGCCGCCGGATCGCGCCTCGCGGCAGCGGACAGGTATCTCGGAACGGAGGGACGCAGAGCATGACGACGCTACCCGGGACCGATACGGGCGGGATGATAACACCGGGCGACGTCCCTGCCGACCGGAAAGACACCGGCGCCGACCGGCCGGCGGCAGCGCACGAGCGGCGCGACGCGCCGGCGCGCTGACCGCATCGCGGACCGCGGAAGACAGGAGGCAGGATGGTCGGTTTCACCGCATGGATGGCCGAGAATATGCGGCATCTCGGCGAACTTCGCGCGATCGGCAACGAGGATGCCGACGCGCGCTACGCCAATATGGAAGTCTCCTATATCCGCCACGTCCACGGGCACAGGATCGTCGTCGAGCTGGGCGGCAGCTTCGACTATGACGGGGCACGGCTGTCGGGCGGCATGGTCGATACGGTGACCGTCAAGGTCGACGGCAAGGCGGCCTACGCCTTCACGGGGATCGGCAAGGGCATCCTGCCCTTTCTCGAACAGACCGCTCTCTACCGGAGCGACCCGGTCGGTACGCTCGCCAAGCTGCTTGCCGGCGACGACGGCCTCACCGGGTCGCGCAAGGGCGACGTGCTGATCGGCTTCGCCGGGGACGACAGCCTCGAAGGCCGCGGCGGCGGCGACAGACTCTTTGGCGGGAAGGGCAAGGACGTCATCGACGGCGGCCGCGGCAAGGACATCATGGCCGGTGGAGCGGACAGCGACAGCTTCGTCTTCTCGACGCCGCCGAACGCGAAGCATGTCGACGTGATCCGCGACTTCGATCCCGGCGTGGATGCGATCCTCTACGAATGGGACCCGTATAACACCATCGTCGCGACCGACCCCGACGCGCCCCAGTCCGTCACGCCGGACCAGGTCCATGTCGGCCGTCACGCGACGACGGCGGATCATCGCTTCATCTACGACCCGAGGACCGGGGTCCTGTCCTACGACCCCGACGGCAAGGGCGGGGCCGGGCAGACCCCGATCGTCAAGCTCGCCGGGGCACCGGCGCTCGATTACGCCGAGCATCCCTTCATGTTTGTGATCTGAGCCGGCGAACAGACGGAGAAAAGACCATGGCAACATTCAAGGCGAATACGGCCGTCAACCTCGGCTCGCTCGACGAACTCGGGTTCCTGATCGACTACACGGATCATCCGCCGCTGGTGACGTCGAACGAGATCACGATCGCGGTGACCGAGGACGTGGTCGAGATCATGCTCAACATCCATGGGCATGACTTCAGCAAGAACGGACTCGGCCAGATCGACGGCGGGACGATCGACAGCCTCGAGGTCCGCACCAACGGCTCCACGAGCTATCAGTTTTCCAACATCAACATCGATATCGCGCCGCTGCTGCAATACCTCAAGACCCATACGGTGGATGTCGAGAGCCAGGCGAGCCAGCGCCTTCTCAACGGGGACGATACCGTCATCGGCTCGAACAAGAACGACGTGCTGTTCGGCTTCACCGGGGATGACGATATCGAGGGGCGGAAAGGGAAGGACAAGCTCTTCGGCGGCGACGATTCCGACGTCCTGAACGGCGGGCGCGGGCGGGACCACCTGACCGGCGGCGCCGACAGCGACACCTTCGTCTTCAGCTTCGCCGGCCGCAAGCATGCCGACAAGATCACCGACTTCGAGGTCGGGGTCGACCGGCTCGCCTTCGATTCGGATTTCTTTACCAAGCTGCGAAGCGTCGGGGATGACGGCGCGCTCGCCCCGCACCAGTTCCACCTCGGGGACCACGCGACCAAGAAGGGCCAGCGGATCATCGTCGACAACGACCACCACAAGATCTTCTACGACCCCGACGGCAGCGGCCTCGCGCATCAGATCCTGGTCGCGAAATATACCGGGGCGATCCAATACGACGCCTCCAGCCCCTACCTGTTCTGATCGGGACGGCTGGCGGCGCAGCGCGCGTTGCCGAAGCCGATCCGCCGGCCTAGATCGACTTCCCGGACTCTTCGCCGACAGTCGGCGGCGAATCCGGCGACAGGCCGAACAGCGGAGCACGATCAAGCTCGGCCAGTCCGCTGAGGAGCCTGACGAGCTCGACCTGCGAGCGGACGCCGGTCTTGACGAAGATGCCGCGGAGATGAGCCCGCAACGTGTTGTGGTTCATGCCGAGGAGCCGGGCCGCGCTGGCCAGCATCCGGCCACTGGCGAGCACCCCCGCCAGGCGCACCTCCGCGTCGGTCAGGCCGAGCATGTGGAGCGCCTGCTCACTCGGAATGGCCGCCTGCTCGGAGTCCCAGATGAGCAGCAGGACGGCCGGCAGGCGATTGTCGTGACGCGCTACCGAGGTCGGCACGGTGCGGACCGCAAGCGGGGGACCGGCGGAGGCACGCGGGATCGCGACCAAACCTCCCTCGCGCTCAACGAGCGCGCGGCCAAGCAACCTCTGCAGCGTGCGGTCGGCAGCAGAGCGGAGAGCCTTGACCTGTCGGCCGGCGACCACCAGCGCATCGGCCTTCCGTATCGTTGCCTCGGCTGCCGGGTTTGTCAGCACCACCGTGCCATCGGCGGCCAGGCCAACGACACCGCATAGCCGACTGCCGACCAGGCGCGCGAGGATGTCGGTCGTGTTCGCCGCGGCTTCGCCCAGTCGGGCGATCCGCCAGGCGTTGCCGATATGCGGCGCCAGCCGCCGGAACAGGGCGACGCGGTCATCGTCGGCCGGCCCGCGCCGTCGGTCGAATTCTATCGAGGCGAAGAGCGTTCGCGGTCCGAGGTCGGCGACGCGCGCGCCGACGAAATAGCGAACCCCGTTGGTGCGTTCCATCCAGTCATAGAATTCATTCTGTCCGATCTCGGCCTCCGACAGGACGTCATAGTCGGTGATAACGTGCGGCGCGGACCGTGCGAGCGAGTAACGCATGCGCGGATTGATGGCGTTCATGCGCTCGGCATATTCGCCGACGCCCGCCTCGAGCCGGTCGACCTCGAAGAGGCCGATGGCACCGGTCGTCCGGTCAAGTTCGAAGAAAGCGCCACCGGCGCCGCCGATCAGGCGGGCCGTCGCGCCCAGGGACGCGCTCCAGTCGACGTCACCGAGACCGGCGGCGTACCAAAGGCCAACCACCTCTTCCCAGCCTTGTGCGGGCGCCGTCACGCTGACTCCCCCCGGGCCGGCAGCTGCGTCTGCCAACCGCTAATATATCATAAGCGGGAGGGACACCCCAAGCGTGCGACGGCCGCCGAGCCTCATCCAATTGGACTATCCGGCGTCCGCGACTCCCTGACCCCGGCAGCGTTAGCTTCGGCTGCGGCGACGGGCGGGAGGAAGCGGCAATGGCTGTGATAAAGGGCGACCTATACGGACCTAACCCCGACGTGCTCTACGGCACGGCTTTCGACGACCAGATCTACGGCTACGAGGGCGACGACTGGATCAACCTCTCGGCCGGCCACGACACCATCTACGGCGGTCCCGGCACCGATACGATCTCGGCACTCGGCCTCGTCTACCCTGCCAGAGGCGTCGGGATCAATCTTCTGCAGCACAAAGGCACGTCCGGTGCAGTCAAAGGGGACAGCTATGACAGCATCGAGAACATCCTCGGTTCGCAATACCACGACACCCTGAGAGGGGACAACGGGAACAACGTCATTGCCGGAGACGACGGAGTCGACGAGATCTATGGAGAGGGCGGCGACGATATCCTCAACGGCAACTGGTGGCTTCACGACGACGGCCTCGCCGACTTTCTTTATGGAGGCGACGGCAACGACACCCTGGATGGCGGCAAGGGCAAGGACGTCCTTCATGGCGGTGACGACGACGATATCCTGCTCGGCGGAGCGGGCGCCGACAGGATGCTCGGGGAGCGCGGCTTCGATACGGTCGACTATTCCGCCAGCTCCAAATTCGTCCGCGTCGATCTCCTGAACGGCAAGGGGTTTCACGGCGACGCCGGCGGCGACGAGCTCAAGTCGATCGAGAGCGTCATCGGATCGAACTTCGCCGATGACCTCACCGGCGGCAAACACGCCGAGGTCCTGTCCGGCATCGGCGGCGACGACGACATCGACGGCGGCAGGGGAGCGGACATCCTCTATGGCGGCGACGGCCGCGACAAGATCCGCGGCGGCGGCGGCGCCGACCATATCGATGGCGGGCCGGGAAACGACAGGCTGACCGGCGACAAAGGGAACGACACCTTCGTCTACAAGCCGGGCTACGGGGAGGATCACATTAAGGATACCAAGCTCGGCCACGACCATATCGACCTCTCGGCCTTCCATTTCGCCAACGCGGCCGCGGTGCAGAACCTCGCTTCCGACGTCGGCAAGGGCGTGCTCATCGACTTCGGCTTCGGTGACACGCTGCTCATCGAGCACGTCGACGTCGGCGACCTGACGATCGGATTCCTGATCCTCTGAGGAGGGTCCGTCAGGAGGCCGCCCGGTCAGGGCGTCCAGGCGTAGCCGCGGGTGTCGGGAAGGCCTTTCAGCGGCGGGAAGTCGACCGCGTTCCAGTCGATGTCGATGTCGGTGGCGAGCGACTTGACGGCCTCGTCGATCAGCACCGTACCGGGCGCCGCCTGGGCGGAGATGCGGGCGGCGCGGTTGACGGTGGTGCCGAAGATGTCGCCGTCGCGGAAGAGGACCGGCCCCGCGGCGAGGCCGACATGGACCGGCAGGAGGGACGAGGAGCGCGCCTGGCGGATGATCTCGGCGCTGCCGTTAAGGGCATCCCTGGTGCCGGAGAAGTGGAGCAGGAGGCCGTCGCCGAGCGATTTGATGATGCGGCCGGCGCGGCCCTCGAGGATGGTCTGGACCAGTTCCTCGAACTGGCCGGTGCGCTCGGCGCCTTCGCGGTCGCCGAATTCCCGGACGAAGTCGGTGTAGCCGGACATGTCGGCGAAACCGACGACGACGGTGTGGGAGGCATCGTCGCGGGAGGCGAAGCCGAGGTCGCTCAGGCCGTTCTGAAGGCGGAAGGCGATGTTCTCGAAGACCAGGTCCTCGAGGATCCGGGCGAAGAGGATGCCGATCGCCTGGAAGCCGATCTCCTGGAGCTGGCGGCGCTGCGCCGCGCCCTCGGCGAGGAGGCGGCCGAGCGGCGCGCCGGCAGCGAGCATCGGCTGCTCGACCTCCTCGCGGTAGAGGTCGCGCTGGGCCTCGGCGATGCGGCGGAGCGAATGCCCGAAGACGCGAAGCGCGCGGAACAGCGACTTCCGCGACAACCCGGAAGCAGTGACGCGGGCAAGCAGCGTCAGGAAGGCGGCATCGTCATTCCGCGCCGGGCGGTCGAGGTCGAAGGTCGGCAGGCCGACGGCGACGAAGATCGCCTGCGCCAGTGCCGGCTCGAGCCCCAGCTCGGCGATCAGTTGACGGTATGTCCGGTCGACCATCGCCACCGGGCGGGCAAGCATGTCGCGCGCGAAATCGAGGTTGAGATGGCCGGCGCCGACGGCGCTGGACAGCGTCGCCGGCTCGAGCCCGAGCGATTCGAGGCTCTCGACCAGGCGGACCAGGGTGACGGTGCCGTTTTCCGGGTGGTCCGGATCGACCAGGCCGAGATCGCGATAGGTGGCTATCCTTTCGGCCGGGCAGCCGGAGAGCCTGGCAAGCGCCTCGATCGACGGGTCGGATTGCGGCTGCGGCATGAGGGGTCCTGGAACGGGCTGAAGGGCGGACGTCGTGCGGTGGCGGGCGAGACTATCGGGGCAAGTCGCGGCGAATGCCAGCGATTTACCGTTGGAGCGATGCGTCCCATGTGCAACTTGCGGTCAGCCGGCCACATCCCCATAGTAATTCCCATAGCCGGGTGATCCGGCGCGTGGAGACGATTGCAATGACCCAGACCTCCAACCGCAT
>JAGRKY010000508.1:0-381 GCA_020442095.1 Bauldia sp. | reverse complement strand
CAGCCAGGCGGAAAGCTGGATCGCCAACCTCGATCTCGTCCGCCGCGACGAGTTCGACGCGGTCCGCGAAATGGCTTCGCGGGCGCGTGAGGAGAACGAAAAGCTGTCGGCGCGGATCGCCGAACTGGAAGATCAGCTCAAGCAGACCAAAGTAAAGACTGCGAAACCGGCTGCAAAAGCGGCGGCGAGCGGCAGTGCTTCTGTCAAGGCGACCAGCAAGCCGAGGCGGACAACGAGCAAAACGCCGGCCAAGGAAACCTGAGCCGGCAAAACAGCTTGCCAGAATTCGCTTGTTGAAAAAGCGGGGCCTATCGATTTCGCCTGTTGGCGACCGATGGGCGCCGCGCCTATATACTGATTCATAACAAAGATTCGCCGCGC
>JAGRKY010000507.1 GCA_020442095.1 Bauldia sp. | reverse complement strand
GCCGCTTCGGCGACACGCCCCAGGCCTTTCGCGCCAGGAGCCCGGCCAAGGACTGAGTCCGGTCATCCCTCCCCGGACCCGGCCCGCGCACCCGCCCGGTCGCCGTTCCGGTCTCCTTCGACTATGATTCGCCGGCATCGATGCTATCGACCGGGTGACCCGCGTGGACCGACTGGAATGCGACCGCATGTTCGTTGCGGTGGTTGAGACCGGCAGTTTCGCAGCCGCGGCCGGGCGCCTCGGCAAGAGCTCCGGCCAGGCCTCGAAGCTCGTCTCCCGGCTGGAGGCGGAGCTCGGCGTCCGCCTCCTCAACCGCACCACCAGGGCGGTCTCCACCACCGAGGCCGGCCGCGCCTATTTCGACCGTATTCGCCCCCTCCTCGACGAATTCGAAAGCCTCGACCTGTCGATCCGCGACACCGCGCGCACGCCGCGCGGCCGCCTGCGGCTCACCGCGCCACAGTCCTTCGGCATGACCGAGCTCGTCCCGGCGCTCAACGTCTTCGCGACCCGCTATCCGGAGATCGAGCTCGACGTCAGCTTCTCCGATCGCCTCGTCAACCTCGTCGACGAAGGCTTCGACATGGCGGTCCGGATCGGCCGCCTCACCGATACCAGCCTGATCGCACGGAAACTCTGCGACGTCGCCGTCGTGCTTGTCGCCTCATGCGACTATCTCGACGCCCATGGCGAACCCGCGACGCCGCCCGACGTCACCGCCCATGCCTGCCTCATCGACACCAACCTCCGCGAGCCCAACCGCTGGGTGTTCGGCGACGGCGCTGGCCGCACGCTCGTCGTCCCGGTCGCCGGCCGGATCCGCTATTCCGACCCGGAGGCCTGCCTCCGTGCCGCCGAAGCCGGCCTCGGCCTCGCCCATGTGCCTGTCTTCACCGCGAGCGCGGCCCTGAAGTCGGGCAGCATCCGCCGCATCCTGCAACGCTTCGAGCCTGAACCGCTTGGCGTCCACGCCGTCTACCCGCACAGCCGGCACCTCGCCGCGAAGGTCCGCGCCCTCGTCGATTTCCTTGCCGAGCGCTATTCCGGAACGCCGCCCTGGGAGCTGGTGTGACGCCGTCAATTCATTCCATTTTGGATACAATCATCTTCCTTCAAAGCGTATTATAATCACATACGACATGATCCATGTTCTCCCCAACGCGCCATGGGGCGCCAGAAGGAGAGCTGACATGAACATTTCCATCCTCGGGACCGGCAACATGGCCTCCGGCCTTGCCGTCCTGTTCGCCAAGGCCGGCCACGCCGTCACCCTCGGATCGCGCAAGCCCGCCGAAGCGGAAACCGTCGCCCGTGCCCTCGATCACGGCATTGCCGGCGCCGGCCTCGCCGAGGCCGCCGGCCGATCCGATCTCGTCGTGCTCGCGGTTCCCTATTCCGCTGCGGCCGAGGTCCTCGCCGCTGCCGGGGACCTCACCGGCAAGACCGTCGTCGACATCTCCAACCCGATGACCGCCGATTTCTCCGGCCTCGCGATCGGGCTGACCACCAGCGCCGCCGAGGAGATCCAGAAGCTGGTTCCCGGCGCGAAAGTGGTGAAGGCCTTCAACACCGTCTTCGCCCAGGTGCTCCAGGCGGACGGCAAGGTCGCGGGGCACCCCGCAACCGTCTTCATCGCCGGCGACGATGCCGATGCCCGTGCCACCGTCGCCCGGGTCGCTGCCGAGGCGGGCCTCACCCCCCTCGAGGTCGGTGGCCTCTCCGCAGCCCGCTATCTCGAGCCGGTTGCCGGTCTCAACATCACGCTCGGCTACGGCCTCGGTCTCGGTACCGACATCGCGCCGACCTGGCTGCGCGCCGCCTGACGCTCCGCGCCAGCGACCGACACGGACATCGGAGGCCGGCCGTCCGCGCCGGCCTTCCACTAGCTTCCTCCCGAACAACATGGGCCCGCGCGACGGGCCCCAGACCGAAGGATCAAGACCATGACTGCTGTGACAACCGACGCCCGGGCCTCCGGCTTCGTCAGCGCTTCCAGCCAGGCCGATATCGCCGCGCTGGTGCTCCGCGTCTCGATGGGCATTCTCTTCCTCGTCCATGCCGGCCTGAAGATCTTCGTCTTCACCCCGGCCGGAACCGCCGCCTTCTTCTCCTCGCTCGGCCTCCCCGGCCCCCTCGCCTATCTGGTCATGGCGGCCGAGCTCTTCGGCGGCATCGCCCTCATCCTCGGCATCTGGACCCGGTGGGTCTCGCTCGCCCTCGTGCCGATCCTGCTCGGCTCGATCTACACCCCGCACGGCGCGGCCGGCTTCATCTTCTCGAACGAGGGTGGCGGCTGGGAATTCCCCGCCTTCTGGGCGGTCGCCCTGGTCGTCCAGGCGCTTCTCGGCGATGGCGCAGTCTCGCTCGGCAAGAGCCGCCGCTAAGTCGCGCCCCGCGTGCGCCTGACGCCAAAACAAGAAGACCTGCGCCGGACGTCTGTCCGGCGCAGGTCTTCAATCGGGCGGTGCTTTTCGGGCAGGCGCCGGCGGCCGCCGGCCCCCGTCACTGAAGCGTGTTCTTGTAGACCACGCCGTCCTTCATGATCAGGTCGAAGTTCGCTTCCGGGTCGGCGACCAGGTCTATGTCCTCCAGCGGATTGCCGTCGACCAAGATCAGGTCGGCCAGCGCGCCCGTCTCGACGACGCCGAGCTTGCCCGGATAGGGGTCCCGCGGGCCGGAGAGCTTGAGCAGCTCCGCGTTGTCGTGGGTGACCATCTTCAGGATCTCGTACGGCTCGAACCAGCGCTTGAGCTTGGTGACCATCTTGCCCTGCTTCTTCGCCAGTTCGGGATCGAACAACGTGTCGGTGCCCCAGGCGATCTTGGCGCCGTATTTTTTCGCCATCGTATAGACCGCATCGGTGCCGTCGGTGACCGCGACGAACTTGGCCCGGCTGACCGGGTCCGGGAACGGGATCGCATCCTCGTCGTCGAGGATTGGCTCAAGGCTGAGCCAGACGCCCTTCTCGACCGCCAGCTTGACGGTGTCCTCGTTGATCAGGAAAGCGTGTTCGATGCACAGCACGCCGGCATCGATGGACTGGCGAATGGCGGCATCCGTGTTGGCATGGACGGCGACATAGGTGTTCCAGGTCCGGGCGACGTCGACGATCGCCTTCATTTCCTCGAATGTGTACTGGGTCGTATCCAGCGGGTCATAGAGCGACGACACGCCGCCGCCCGCCATCACCTTGATCTGGCTGGCACCCATCCGCAGGACCTCGCGGGTCCGCTTCATCACTTCCGGCACGCCGTCGGCGATCAACGTCTCGCCATTGCGCTGGAGATAGTCGAGCGGTGCCCCCGGGTTCTCGGGTACGTCGTTCGGCCCCCGGAAATCGCCATGGCCGGCGGTCTGGGAGATATAGGCGCCTGAGGGATAGATGCGCGGCCCGACCAGCGTTCCTTCGTCGATCGCCTTCTTCAGGCCGAAGACGTTGCCGCCGACGTCACGCACCGAGGTAAACCCGCGCATCAGGGCTTCCTCGTCGGCCTTGGCGGCGTGGATGTTGATGTAGGCGATATCCGACGTCAGCAACTGCGCCTGCGGGATAGTGGCGAAGAGGGAGTGCCAGTGATTGTCGATCATCCCCGGCATCAACGTCCTGCCGGTCGCGTCGATCACCGTGGCGCCGTCGGGCGCTTCGATATCCGCGGCGATGGCGGATATCGTGTTCCCCTCGACCAGCACGTCCATCCCTTCGATCAGGTCCGGCGACGAACCGTCGAAGATACGCGCACCAGTGATCAGGGTGGCATTGGGTGTATCCTGCGCCGCGACCCCACCGGCCACCACGGCGAGCACAGTCGCCGCCAGCGCGACGCACCTCATTCTGCTGAACCAGACCATTTCCCGGACCTCCTCCAGATTCGGGCGAAGGCAGGACAGTGTCTACTGTCAACGAGACGTGCACGCCCGCTGAAACCGGTTTCCGCCCGTGCTGTCCTTGCCATCATCTGCACGTGCACGTGACTGACTGGCCAGTCTCACTTTGGGTCCAACACTGAGTCAACACCTTGACTCGGACAGAGCCTGCGCGTCTGACGCCAAAAACGAAAAAACCTGCGCCGGACGTCTGTCCGGCGCAGGTCTTGAGGGCGGGCCCCCGCCGAAGGTCGGACCGTTATCCGGTCCGTCCCCCGTTTCCCCGCCTCTATTGCGGTCCGGGCTGGACGGTCTTGATCGGCTTGCCGTCCACCGCCGTCGCCTCGCCCGCGGCCCCGTCATTGGCGGCGGCCTGAGCGTCTTCCAGCTTCTTGATGTCCTCCGCACTCAACACCGGCCGGTCGACCTTCAGCGTCAGCTTGTCAAGCTTCGCCGTCAGCGCGTAGGGCGGCGAGTAGTCCGCGTCGTTGACCCCCGTCAGGGTGTCGGAGCCGATGTCGAAGCTCTCGTCCCACTGCAGGATCATCGGCATGGACCGCTCGAGCTTCTCGGTCGCGACGACGTTGCCGTCGACCGACAGCGTGCCGGTACCGCCACGACCGAGGCCGCTCATGTTGTTGTAGAGGAGCGTGCCGACACCGAGCCCGTCATACTTGAAGTCGAAGGCGACGGTGTGCTTGCCGGGCGTCAGGGCATCGGCCCCTTCCCACTTCACCCGCTTGAGGTCGACCAGGTTCCACAGGAAAACCGGCTTGCTGTCCTTCAGATAGAAGCCGTAGCCGCCGAAGCG
>JAGRKY010000506.1 GCA_020442095.1 Bauldia sp. | reverse complement strand
AGCTGGCCTTCCGCGCCGATATTCCAGTTGTTGGAGCGGTAGCAGAGCGACAGGCCTATCGCGATCAGGATGATCGGCGCCGCCTTGATCAGCAGGTCCTGCACCGACCACCAGGCGGTCAGCGGCTCGATGAAATAAATGTAGAGCGCCTCGAAGGGATCGACGCCGATCGCGGTGAAGACGAAGAATCCGGTGATCACCGTCAGGGCGATCGCCAGGATCGGCGACAGCAAGGCCATCGCCGAAGAGCGCTCGGGGCGGCGGATCAGCTCAATGCGCACCGGCGCCGCTCCCCTGCCCGTCCGCCGACATGCCGGTCATCAGCAACCCGATCTCCTCTCGTGTGATTCCTTGCGCCTCGCGCGGCTCCGAAAGCTTGCCGTGCGAAATCACCGCGATGCGGTCCGATATCTCGAGGATCTCGTCGAGATCCTGGCTGATGACGAGCACCGCCGAACCGGAGCGCGCCAGATCGACCAGCGCCTGGCGGATGGTCGTGGCGGCGCCCGCGTCGACGCCCCATGTCGGCTGCGAGACGACGAAGACGCCGGGGTTCCGGTCGTATTCGCGGCCGACGACGAATTTCTGGAGGTTGCCGCCGGACAGCGCCGCGGCTTCCGGGTCGGGGGTTCCCTTGCGGACGTCGAAGGCATCGGTTACCCGGCTAACGATCGACCGCGCGCCGAGGAAATTCACCACCCCCGTCCGCACCAGTCCCTCGCGGGTGCCGTTGCGGGTCAGCACGACATTCTCGGACAGCCGGAACCGCGGCACCGCGCCATGGCCGAGCCGCTCCTCCGGTACGAAGGCGGCGTTGAGGCGACGCCGGGCATTGACGCCGCGAAGCCGGCAATCGACCCCGTCGATCTCGATGGCGCCCGAGGCGGCGGAGACCTCCCCGGACAGCACGTCGAAGAACTCGTCCTGGCCGTTGCCGGCGACCCCGGCGATCGACACGATCTCGCCGCCACGCACGTCGAGCGAGATGTTGTCGAGGGCGACGGCGAAGGGATGCGGCTTCGGCTGCGAGACGTTGCGGACCGAGATCCGCACCGGCGCGGTATCGGGAACCGGCTCGGGCGTCGCAAGCTGCCGCACTTCCTCGCCGACCATCATGCTGGCGAGCCGCGCGGCCGTCTCCTGCTGCGGATCACATTCCGAGACGATCTTGCCGTGGCGGAGGATCGTCGCGTGATGGCAGATGGCGCGGACCTCCTCCAGCCGGTGGCTGATATAGAGGACCGAGCAGCCCTCCGAGGCGAGCCGCTTGAGGGTGACGAAGAGGTCGTCGGCCTCCTGGGGCGTCAGCACCGAGGTCGGCTCGTCCATGATGATCAGCCGCGGCTCCTGAAGCAGGCAGCGGACGATCTCGACCCGCTGGCGCTGGCCGACGGAGAGGTCGGCGACGACCGATTCCGGATTGAGCGGCAGGCCGTATTCCGCCGAGACCCGGCCGATCCTTTCCTTGAGCTGGTTCATCGGCCCGGCGCCTTCGATGGCGAGCGCGATGTTTTCGGCGACGGTCAGCGCATCGAAGAGCGAGAAATGCTGGAAGACCATGCCGATGCCGAGGCGGCGCGCGGCGGCCGGATTGGCGATGGTGACCGGCTTGCCCTGCCAGCGGATTTCGCCGGAGGTCGGCTGGAGGACGCCGTAGAGCATCTTGACCAGCGTCG
>JAGRKY010000505.1 GCA_020442095.1 Bauldia sp. | reverse complement strand
AGCATCGGCTATTATTCGACCAAGGGCGCGCTGGTGAACCTGACCCGCGGGCTCGCCGCCGAATGGGCGACGCGCGGCGTTCGCGTCAACGCTATCGCCCCGACCTTCGTCAAGACGCAGTTGACCGTCAAATTGCGCGAGGACGAGGAGATGGTCGCCGCGATCGAGGGACGCACGCCGATGGGCCGTTTCGCCGAGCCGGAAGAGATGGCCGGAGGCATCCTCTACCTCGCCAGCCGCGCTTCGAGCATGGTCACCGGCCACGTCCTCGCGATCGACGGAGGCTGGCTCGCCATCTGAATGCGCGGCAGACCGATGACACCCGGCTTCGTCTATCGATCCTCGCCGCGGCGCGTCGTCTTCGGCGCCGGCACCCTCGCCGAGCTCCCGACGGAAGCCGAAAGGCTCGGGATCGAGCGGGCTCTAGTCGTGTCGACCCCCGGTCAGGTCTCCCTGGCCGAAGCGGCCGCCTCCCAACTCGGCGAGCGCTGCGCGGCGATCCTGCCGAAAGCCCGCATGCATACGCCGGTCGAGGTTACCGACGACGCCATGGCCGTCGTTGCCGCGAACCGGATCGACGGGCTCGTCGCGATCGGCGGCGGATCGACTACCGGCCTCGCCAAGGCCCTCGCCTACCGCACCGACCTGCCGCAACTGATCGTGCCGACCACCTATGCCGGCTCTGAATTGACTGACATCCTCGGCGAGACCGTCGATGGCGCCAAGACGACCGTCCGCGACCCCCGCATTCTCCCCGAGACCGTCCTCTACGATGTCGGCCTCACCCTCGGCCTGCCGCCCGCGGTGTCCGTCACCTCCGGCATGAACGCCATCGCCCATGCGGTCGAAGGGCTCTACGCACCGGACGGCAACCCCGTCGTCGCGATGATGGCGGAGGAAGGCATCCGCGCGCTTGCCGTCGCGATCCCCGGCATCGCCGCCGACCCGCGCGACGGCGGGGCCCGGCGCGACGCACTTTACGGCGCATGGCTTTGCGGGCTGGTGCTCGCCGACACCTCCATGGGCCTCCACCACAAGCTCTGCCACGTCCTCGGCGGCAGCTTCGGCCTGCCCCATGCCGAGACCCACACCGTCGTCCTGCCGCACGTCGCCGCCTTCAACGCGCCCTACGCAGGCGAGGCCATGTCCCGCGCCGCCCGCGCCCTCGGCTCCAACGACGCGCCCGGCGCTCTCTTCGATCTCGCCCACGATGCCGGTGCGCCGACATCGCTCCGCGAGATCGGCATGCCGGAAGACGGCCTCGACCGTGCCGCCGAAGCCGCGACGGCTTCGCCTTACGCCAACCCGCGACCGATCGAACGCCATGCGATAAGAAGGCTTCTGGAAGAGGCCTGGCGGGGGGAACGGCCGACGGCCTGAGATTTCCGGGGAGGAAAAGGACCAATGAGCGACTTCAACGAAACCTCCGCCACGGCGGCGGTCATCGACCGCATGTCGGCTTGCGACAATCCACGGCTGAAGCAGATCATGGCCTCGGTCGTCACCCATCTTCACGCCGTCATCCGCGAGGTCGAGCCGACGCAGGAAGAGTGGCTGAAGGCGATCGAATTCCTCACCGCCACCGGACAGACCTGTGACGACAAGCGGCAGGAATTCATCCTCCTCTCCGACACCCTCGGTGTCTCGATGCTCGCCGACGCGATCAACAACCGCAAACCGTCGGGCGCGACGGAATCGACGGTGCTCGGCCCCTTCCATGTCGCCGGCGCACCGCCGAAGGCGATGGGCGATACAATCTCGCTCAATGGCGAGGGCGACCCCGCCTGGGTCTTCGGCCAGGTCCTCGACCTCGACGGCAACCCGGTCGAGGGTGCCTTCCTCGATGTCTGGCAGAGCTCATCGGAAGGCGTCTACGACGTTCAGGATCCGGACCTGCCGGACATGAACCTTCGCGGTCTCTTCACCACCGGTGCGGACGGGCGATACTTCTTCCGGACCGTCAGGCCGTCGTCCTATCCGATCCCGACCGACGGCCCGGTCGGCGGGATGCTGACCGCCCTCGGCCGTCATCCGATGCGCCCCGCCCATATCCATTTCATCATCGGCGCGCCGGGCTTTGAGACGGTCACCACGCACGTCTTCGTCGCCGGCGATCCCTATCTCGAGTCGGATGCGGTCTTCGGGGTCAAGACCAGCCTCGTCACCCCCTTCGTCGAAACCGACGACAGCACCCGCGCCGCGGAGCTCGGGCTGGAGAATCCGTTCTACGTCGCGGAGCACGATTTCGTGCTGGCGCCCAGGGCCGGGCAGGCCTGAACCCCGCGATTCCCTCTCGGGAAACGTCGATCCACCGGGACGGCGTCAGCCGAGATCCGGAACCGGCTGGCCGAGGCTGCGGCAGGCAGCGGTCAGCGTATTGGCCATCAGCATCGCGATGGTCATCGGCCCGACGCCGCCGGGCACCGGCGTGATCGCACCTGCCACCGCCGCGGCTTCGTCGAAGGCGACATCCCCGACAAGACGCATCTTCCCCTCGCCCCTTTCGGGCGCAGGAATGCGGGTCGTGCCGACGTCGATCACCGTCGCGCCGGG
>JAGRKY010000504.1 GCA_020442095.1 Bauldia sp. | reverse complement strand
GCTGGAAAACCAAGGGCCTTTTACGAAATCCCCTATGAAGGACACTATATATGGGGCGTAACCGCGGGAATCATCCGTGGTCTCTATGAACGGATGTTCGACTGATGGGCCGGCTGATCGTCTTCAATCTTGTGTTCTTCCTGTTGCCGTTCGGCGTCTATCTCGGCTGGCTGTTCGTGACCCGCGGCAGGATCAACGATGCCGGCGACTGGCCGATGAAGACGATCGGCTGGCTCGCTGCCGGCGGGGCCATCTTCATGATCGGGTCGATGCTGGCCTTCGTCCATTTCACCGGCGCGCCGCCCGGCAGCACCTACGTGCCGGCACAATATATCGACGGCGAACTCATCCCCGGCCATTTCGAATGATCGTCACGGGGCGATGACCGAAAACGTTCCGGATCTTGGCGGGGCTGACTGGCTGAGGGCTCCGGCGGTCCGCAAGGTCTTCGACCTGCTCGACAGGGACGCGCCGCCGTCGCGCATCGTCGGTGGCGCGGTGCGGGATGCGCTTGCCGGGCTCGATGTCGGCGAGCTCGACTTCGCGACACCGCTCGTGCCGGAGGAGGTGATGCGCCGGGCGGAGGCGGGCGGCTGCAAGGCGGTCCCGACGGGGTTCGACCACGGCACGGTGACGCTGGTCGTCGGCGGCGTTCCCTATCAGGTGACGACGCTCCGCGAGGATGTCGAAACCGACGGCCGGCACGCCATCGTCCGCTTCGGGACGGACTGGGCCGCGGACGCGAAACGCCGCGACTTCACCGTCAACGCCCTTTCGGTCGATTCGACGGGCAGGGTCCACGACCCGCTCGATGGCTTCGGCGACATCCTTGCCCGCCGCATCCGCTTCATCGGGGATCCCGACCAGCGGATCGCCGAGGACCGGCTTCGGGTCCTTCGCTTCTTCCGCTTCAATGCCCAGTTCGGGCGGGGCAGCCTCGAACCCGAAGGGCTGTCCGCCGCGATCCGGGCGCGGAACGACCTCAGGCAGCTCTCGGCCGAGCGCATCGGCCAGGAGATGCGCCGGCTCGTCAGCGCGCCGAGGGCGTCCGAGACGCTGGCCGCGATGCAGGATTCCGGCATCCTCGGGGTGGTGCTGGCCGGCGTCGCCTATCTCGGCCCCTTCGAACGCCTGTTGCGGTTCGTGCCGGATGCCGACGTTCCGTTGCGGCTGGCGGCGCTCGGCTGCCGGATCGAGGAGGATGTCGAGCGCCTGACGCAGCGGCTGCGGCTTTCCAATGCCGAGCGCGACGCGATGCTGGCCGGCGTCGTCGCCGCCCGGCGCTGGCAGATGCCGGAAAGCGAACGGCAGGCGCGGGCGAGCCTCTACCGCCTTGGCGCCGCGGTCTGGGCAGACGCGGTCGCGCTTGCCCATGCCTGGAGCGTTGCCTTCCCCGATGACGAGGCGTGGCGCGCCCTGCATGACCTGCCGAAGCAGTGGGAGCCGCCGCGGTTTCCGCTTGGTGGTGCCGATGTGCTCGGGGCTGGTGCGGGGCATGGCCCCGTCGTCGGCGAAATCCTCAAGGCGCTCGAATCGTGGTGGATCGCCGAAGACTTCGCACCCGACGTCACGGCCTTGCGGCAGCGCCTTCAACAGATGGTGAGCGCCGCCCAATAGGGTGGGCGCGTCCGGGATTCCGGGCTACGGTCGCCTGACTCACGCGGCAAGGGAGGCGATCGTGGCGGCGACACGCGGCGGACGGATCTGGCGGGCGATTTCGATCTTCCTGTTCGGGGGCATTCTCGGGACGGCCTTCGGCGTCGCCGTCGGCCTGTTCATCTTCCCGTATGTCTTTCCGCCGCCGCCGGCCGCCGAGACGATCAGCGACGAGGATCGCGCGGCCCTCGTCGCGACGGGTGAGTTCATCCACGCCGATCCGTCGGACCCGGTCCACTACGGAAAGGGCAAGGTCAGCGTCTACGAGAAGGCGGTGTTCCTCGAGCCCGACTTCGAGGTCGGTCCCGGCCCCGACTATCACGTCTATCTGGTGCCCAAGGAAGAGGTCCGCGCGTCGGGCGACGTCAGGGATACGATGTATGTCGACCTCGGCCAGCTTCGCGCCTTCAAGGGCAGCCAGCGCTACGCCATCCCCGATGGCGTCGACCTTGCCGATTACCCGAGCGTGGTGATCTGGTGCGAGACCTTCTCGGTGCTGATCTCCCCGGCCGACGTCACGCCGGCGGAGAAGACATCGTCTCTTGATTCTTCTAAAATTGAGTTAGGTTTATCTTTCAATCACTTGATAAATAACGGATTTCATAGTTAGCCGTCATGGAAAGGGTCAGCGGAATCGGCGGTGTGTTCTTTCGTGCGAAGGATCCGCAGGCGCAGGCGGAATGGTACGAGACCCATCTCGGCGTCACCCGGGCTCCCGGCAGCTACGAGGCGCCGGTGTGGTCGCAGGAGGCCGGCACGACCATCTTCGCACCATTCCCCAGCGACACCGACTATTTCGGCCGCGCCGCCAACCAGTGGATGATCAATTTCCGGGTCGCCGATCTCGACGCCATGGTCGCCCAGCTTCGCGCGGCGAATATCGCGGTGACCGTCGACGAGACGGCCTATCCCAACGGCCGCTTCGCCCATCTCGACGATCCCGAGGGCAACCGCGTCGAGCTGTGGGAACCCCGCCGGCCAGGCTAGGGCCACTTGGCGACCGGCGGCATCGAGGAGAGGATCGAGTCGACGTTGCCTCCGGTCTTCAGCCCGAAGATCGTTCCGCGATCGTAGACAAGGTTGAACTCGACATAGCGGCCGCGGCGGACGAGCTGCTCCTCGCGTTCGGCCGCGGTCCAGGGCGTGGTGAAATTCCGCCTGACCAGGTTCGGGTAGATATCGAGGAAGGCGAGGCCGACGTCCCGGGTGAAGGCGAAGTCGGCATCCCAGTCGCCGGTGTTCAGCCAGTCGTAGAAGATGCCGCCGATGCCGCGGGGCTCGTTGCGATGCTTGAGGAAGAAATACTCGTCGCACCACGCCTTCATGCGGCCGTAGTCGGCACCGGAGTGGGGCGCGCAGGCGGCCTCCATCGCGGCGTGGAAGTCCCGTGAATCCGGGTCCTCCTCGGTGCGACGGCGATCGAGCACCGGCGTCAGGTCGGCGCCGCCGCCGAACC
>JAGRKY010000503.1 GCA_020442095.1 Bauldia sp. | reverse complement strand
CCGGGCTTGATCCAGTCGCCGCGCACCATTTCCTGCCGGCCGACCGCGGCAACGACGATGTCCGCCCGCCGCACCACGTCGGCAAGGTCGCGCGTCCTCGAATGGGCAACGGTGACGGTGCAATTCTCGGCAAGCAGCAGCTGGGCGATCGGCTTGCCGACAAGGTTGGAGCGGCCGATCACCACCGCCTCCAGCCCGGAGAGCCCGTCCTTCAGCACGCCGCGCAGCAGGATCATGCAGCCCGCGGGCGTGCAGGGCACCATCGCCTCCCCCGCCCCGCTCGCGAGCCGGCCGATATTGATCGGGTGCAGCCCGTCGACGTCCTTCTCGGGACGGATCGCCTCGATCACCCGGTCCGTGTCGATGTGGGAGGGAAGCGGCAGCTGGACGAGGATGCCGTGGATTTCCGGATTGCCGTTGAGACCCTCGACCAGCGCCACCAGCTCTTCCTCGCTGGTCGTTGCCGACAACGTGTGCTGGACCGAATGAAAGCCGAGTTCGTCGGCTTTCCGGCCTTTCGAACTGACGTAAACGTGGCTCGCCGGATCGTCGCCGACCAGCACCACGGCAAGCCCCGGCGCGACGCCGCATTCCGCCTTCAGCCGTCGCGTTTCCTCGGCGACCCGTTCGGTCACCCGCGCCGCGACGGCCTTGCCGTCGATGATCGCAGCCTTGCCGCTAGCGGAAGACGACGGTCCGTTCGCCATTGATCAGCACCCTGTGCTCGAGATGGAACTTGATCGCCCGCGCCAGCACGGTCGCCTCGATATCGCCGCCGATCGCCAGCAGCTCCTCGGGCGACATCGAATGATCGACCCGGCCGACATCCTGTTCGATGATCGGCCCCGCATCGAGCACCGGCGTGACGTAGTGGGCCGTCGCGCCGATCAGCTTGACGCCGCGAGCATGCGCCTGGTGATAGGGCTTCGCCCCGACGAAGCTCGGCAGGAAGGAGTGATGAATGTTGATCGCCCGTCCGGCGAGCGCGCTCGCGAATTCCTCCGAGAGGATCTGCATGTAACGGGCAAGTACGACCAGGTCGATATTTTCCCTCTCGATCAACGCCGAAAGTTCCGCTTCCTGGCTCGCCTTGGTCGCGGCCGTGACCGGAAGATGAAGATAGGGAACGCCTTCCGCCTCGACCCGCCGCCGCATCGTTTCGTGGTTCGACGCCACCGCGACGAGTTCCATCGGCAGATGGCCGATCGAATTGCGATAGAGCAGGTCGTTGAGGCAGTGGCCGAACTTGGAGACGAGGATCAGCACCCGCGGCTTCACGGCGAGGTCGTGGACCTGCCAGTCGAAGCCATAGCCGTTGGCGACCGGCTCGAAGCCGCTGGAGAAAGTTTCGACCGTCACCGTCTCGGGCGCCGAGAAGGAGACGCGCATGAAGAAGCGTTCCGCATCGGGGTCGCCGTATTGCGCGCTCTCGACGATGTTGCAGCCCTGCGAGGCTATCGAATTGGCAACCGCCGCGACGATGCCCCGCCGATCCTGGCAGGACAGGGTAAGAACGAACCGCGCTGCTTCTGCGGGCATTGGTGAGCTTCTCGATCGGTGTGGATCAGTCGGGGAAGGAACCACTAGCGCCCCGCCGCGCTACGGGCAACCGGCAGCAGTGTCACCACTCGGAATTGGACCGGGAGCGGCCAGATGACACAAGCAAGGGAGCGGGTGGATACGCGTCGTCGGCAGCCAAAAACCTGCATGAAGAGCTGAAATCGTGTAGGCCGTTGGATTACGGTTCTCCGGAAGACAGCCCCATGGCCGACATCGACCAGACCAGCAACAAGAAGCTCGCCCTTCTCATCGACGCCGACAACGTCCGCGCGACCTTCCTTCCGATCATCATCCGCGAGGCATCGGCCATCGGCACGATTGTCGTCCGACGTGTCTACGGCCATTTTGCCAGCGCCACGATGGCGTCCTGGCAGAAGGTCCTCCACGACTACGCGCTCACCCCGGTCCATGTGCCGCCTGCCTCGCGCGGCAAGAACGCCTCCGACATGCGGCTGGCTATCGAGGCGATGGACCTGCTTCACCAGAAGAACCTGCAAGGCATCTGCATCGCGTCAAGCGACAGCGACTTCACCTCGCTTGCCAGCCGCATCCGCGAGGACGGGCTGGAGGTCATCGGCTTCGGCGAGAAGAAGACCACCGCGCCTTACGTCGCCGCCTGTGACCGCTTCTTCTATTGCGACTTGCTGCTTGAACAGGAAAAAGAGAAGAAGACCGAGAAACCGGAGAAGACCCGCAAGGTCGCCAAACCGGCGAGACCGCCCCTGCCGACCGGCGAGATCTACGATGCGGTTGAAGATGCCTCCGCCGACGACGGCTGGGCGCGACTTGGCACCGTCGGCCAGGTGCTGATCAAGCGCATGCCGGACTTCGACCCGCGGAACTACGGCTACAGGAAGCTCAGCGACCTCTTTGCCGACCTCAAGGGCGTCGAATCCCGACGGCTCGAATCGACCAACGGCTCCGCCCTCCTGGTCCGGCGGAGGCCGTCGGCGAAACCCTCGTCGGCCTGACCGACCTGCGAAAAGCCGCGACAACGCGCCGTTGGAAATCGGCGGTTGCCATGTTACCTCCTCGGCCTGCTCCGGGAGAGATCATGGCGGCCAGACCCAAGCCAAGAAAAAGGAAGGCCATCGCCTTCATCGCCGCCGACACGGCGGAGGCGAAGGCGGCGCGCGACCGGCTGACCGAACGCTACGGCAAGGTCACGCCGGCCAAGGCCGATGTCGTCGTCGCGCTCGGTGGCGACGGCTTCATGCTGCAGACCCTCCATCGGTTCATGAATACCGGGACGCCGATCTACGGCATGAACTGCGGCTCGGTCGGCTTCCTGATGAACGAATTCCGCGCCACCGGGTTACGGGGCAGGATCGATGCGGCGCTCACCACCGCGGTCCGTCCTCTCGCCATGGTCGCCACCGACCGCAACGGCCGCAAGCACACCGCCTTTGCCATCAACGAGGTCTCGCTGCTGCGCCAGTCCTACCAGGCGGCCAAGCTCAGGATCGCGATCGATGGCAAGGTGCGGATGGCGGAGCTGATCTGCGACGGCATCCTCGTCGCCACGCCGGCCGGCAGCACCGCCTATAACCTCTCGGCCCACGGCCCGATCCTGCCGATCTACGCGCCGCTCCTCGCGATCACGCCGATCAGCGCCTTCCGCCCGCGCACATGGCGCGGCGCCCTCGTCCCCGATCGGGTCGAAATCACGATCGAGATGCTCGAGGCCAAGAAGCGCCCGGTCAACGCGGTCGCCGACAACGTCGAGTTCAAGTCGGTCGTCGAGGTCGTCGTCAAGCAGGAACTCAAGGCCGAGAGCCTGATCATGTTCGACCCCGACCACTCCTGGGACGAGCGCATCCTCTCCGAGCAGTTCCGCTACTGACGCGGTTCCAATCTCTGGCGCGATTATTCAATAATTGCGCCAGTCGTTGTCCGAAGGTGTCGGGGTCAACCCGATGCTCACGGAGGAACCGCGATGACCGCGACGACGCAGCAGATGAATGTCCTGATCACCGGCGCGAGCCGCGGCATCGGCCGCGCGCTGGTCGCTGAATATGCCGGCCGGGGCGCCCGTGTCCTTGCCGTCGCACGGACTCCCGCCAACCTGATCGGGGAGCCCCGGACGAATGTTGGGTGGATCGCCGCCGACCTCGCCCGGCCTGCGGGATGGGATCACGTCATCCGGGCCGTCCGCGAGTCCGGTATGACGCTCGACCTGCTGGTCAACAACGCCGGCATCCAGATGGCCCTCGACCTGAGATCCGCTCCGGACGACGCGATCCGCGCCAGCATCGAGACCGAGCTCGCGCTCAATCTCGCCGCGCCCATCGCGCTCTGCCACGGACTGATGCCATATCTCCGCCGGCCGGGCGGCACGATCGTCAACGTCACCTCGCTGGTCTCGCGCCAGCCGAAGCCGTCCGCTCCGGTCTATTCCGCCAGCAAGGCCGGGCTCGCCTCCTTCACCCGTTCGCTGCGCCGCCAGCTCGCCGCCGATGGCGTCCGGGTCGTCGAGGCGGTCCCGCCGCTGGTCGCGACCGACATGACCGACGGTCGCGGCAGCAACAAGCTGACGCCGGAAGCGATGGCCGACGCCATCGTCGCGGGCGTCGCCCGGGGAAAGACGACGATCGCACCCGGCCTCTCCAGCAAGGTCCTGGTGCTCAATCGCCTCCTGCCCGGCTTCACCGCCGACCTGCTGGCGCGCGCCTGACCATGGCGGCGCGACGCCCGCGCGCGGACCTGTTTGCCAGCGCCGGCCTGGTCGCGCTGGTGATCCACGCATTGCGCGACATCGACCCGTCGCTGCTGCCGCCCGACGTGTCCTCGCCCGACCCCATGAAGCAGGCAACGACGAGCGCCGCCGCCAAGCGCGACCTCCTCGCCACGGCCTATGACCGGGGTGGCGCCGGTCCCCTCCTTCGCGTCGGCCAGTATCTCGGCGCGGTTCGCGCCACTCCGGTCGTCCATGTCCTTGCGACGGCGTCGGAGCCTGGGGTCTTCGCCGAAAAGTGGATGCGGCTCGAACGGTATCACCACGCTACCAACCGCACCGAGGTGAAGGTCGACGGCGCCGCTCTCGTCTGTGCGCGTTCCGGCCGGGACGCGAGCCCGACACCCGCCGAGAATGCCCTGATCGCCGGCCTGATCTTCGGTTTCTGCGGGCTGGCTGGCGGCGAGAGGCTCGTCCTCGACATCGATGGCCGCGATCACGACGCCGCGTCCCTCGGTTCGGTCGCCCGGCTTCGCGACGGCGGCGGCGCCTTCCGCATCCGCTGGGAGCGATGGCGCGGGACGTCACCCGACCTCAAGGCGACCGACGACGACCGCGATATCCGCCAAAGCCTGTCGTCCCTCTTCCAGACCGATCCCGGCCGCGGCTGGCGCGTGACCGACGCGGCGCCGATCCTGGCGAAGTCTGTCCGCGGCATGCAGCGCGAGTTGGCGCAGGCCGGGACGAGCTTCTCGAGCATCCTCAGGGGAGCGCGGCTGGACGAGGCCGCCCGCCTGCTGCGCGACGCGACAGCGCCGCTCGCCGAGATCGGCTATTGCTGCGGCTATGCCGACCAGCCCCACTTCCAGCGCGATTTCCGCCGAGTCCTCAACATGACCCCGCGCGAATACCGGCAGGTGTCGGTCGGCTGAGCCATCTCACGGGAAACGCAGTGTTTGCTGTTCGTCGCTCTGGACCTAGGCCACCATCGCCGTCCGCGCATAGTCGCGGGCGGCCTCGCGGGCCTGGTCGGCGGCGAAGCGCCTCAGCATGCCGGTCAACTCGTTGACCTCGCCATCGGTGATCTCGCGGTACCGGGAGATGACCGACTCGACCATGTATAGCGTGAAGCGGTAGCGGTCGCGCGGGCCGCCCTGTTCGGCGATCTCGCGGCAGGTCTCGAGCGCCGCGTCGAAAGCCTCGAAGGCCATCGCCGGCAGCCCCGCCTTGTCGTAGATCGCCCGGAAGCCCTGCTTGCGGCCGGACCGGATCAGGCTTGCCACCCGCTCCTCCGGCACATGGGCGAGAACCGACAGCGCGGTCTCGAACATCGCGATATTGCCGGCGCAGATCGCGCGCAGCAGGAGCGCCGTGGTCAATTGCTCCGTCACCCGCAGGTGCTCGACAAGCGCGACCAGCTCTTCCGTCTCGGTCTCGGCGGCGATGGCGACCGTCGCCCGCTCGCGCGCTTCGCGGGTCAGGTTCCGCGCCCGTTCCTCGCTCACCCAGGACTTGTGCACCACCAGTTCGCCGAGCGCATCGCTGAGGCGGAGGATAAGCATCTGCCGGACATCGGCGGGAAGATCCCGCTTCTGGAGCAGCACCTCGCGGATCTCGGCATCGTCGCCGAACCGCTCGGCCATGCGCCTCTGGCTGATCCGGGCAATCGCCGCGCCGTGGTTGTGGAGCAGCCGCAAGCAAGTATCCCGCTCCCCGACCTCGGCGATCGCCGCCGAAACGGCGCTGGAGAGCCTCGGCCGCGACGCGATCGCCGTCTGGAGCGCTTCCTCGGCGCCAGCGGCGATGTCGACCAGTTCCGAATCCAGGAAGACCGGCGAGCGCGACAGCACCATCGTGCCGATCTCGGGAAGGTCCGTCGCCAGCGCCAGCATGATGTGGCGCGGCGCCTCGAGGGCGGAGGCGAGTGTCTCGGCAAGCGCCTGCCGCACCTCGGTGGAGGAATCGTCGACGACCACCGTCATCGCCGCTTCCATCTCGGCGCGCGTCACGTCGTCAATGTCGGAGAAAAGATAGGCGCGGCCGAGCGAACGCACCGCGAGCGCGCGGCGGTCGGAAGGGGCCGTTTCCATGAAATGGAGGAACTGCTGAACGATCATCGACGTCTCTCGGAACGACGCCGGCCATGCTGCCCCGAAAGTGATTAACGATCAGTTCACCATAGGAACCGCCGGTTTCCGCCGCGAAACGCCCCCGTCCGGATCGTGCGGGAAGCGGGAATGGAGCGCCGTCAGGCGCCCCCTCCGGCAGGCTGCCAGTATTCGACGACGTCCTCGAGCGCCGGCCTTGGCCGGTCGACCGGCGGCACCGACGGGGTTCCGATATGGACGAAGCCGACGAACCGCTCGCCGGGCCGCAGGCCGAGAAGCCGGCCGGCATCCTCGTCGTAGGAAATCCATTCCGTCACCCAGTGGGCGGCAAAGCCGAGCGCATGCGCCGCGACCACCATCATCATCGCGGCATTGCCGGCGGAGAGCAGTTGCTCGAATTCCGGAATCTTGACGTGGGGAGCCGCCGTGCTGACGACGCCTATGACCAGCGGCGCCCGCGCCAGGCGATTGCGTTCCTCGTCGAGGCGCTTCTCGTCGGCGTCCGGGTTCTTCTCGGCAAACAGCGCGGCAAGCGCCTCGCCCGCTTTCGCCCCGGCATCGCCGCGGAAGACGATGAACCGCCACGGCGTCAGCTTGCCATGGTCCGGCACGCGGGAGGCGATCGTGAGAATGTCTTTGAGTTCTTCATCGCCGGGACCGGGCTCGGTAAGGAACGGAGCGGTGATCGACCGGCGGGTCTTCAGAAGTTCAAGTGCGTCCATGGGAAAGCGTCTGGAGGGTAACGTTGCGGTGGGCGCGCGACCGGGCTTCCCCGGCCGCGCGCCATCACCTTACGTCTTTGCCAGCGCCTGGTCGAGGTCGGCGATGATATCGGCAACATCCTCGATGCCGACCGACAGGCGGATGACGTCCGGCCCGGCGCCCGCCGCCTTGCGCTGCTCGTCGGTGA
>JAGRKY010000502.1 GCA_020442095.1 Bauldia sp. | reverse complement strand
CGCGGTGCGGTGGGGGAAGAGGTTGAAACGCTGGAACACCATCGAAACGCGCCGGCGGATCAGGCCGATCATCTTCGACGACCTGTCGACCCGCGCGCCCTCGACCAGAATGTCGCCTTTCTGGTAGCTTTCGAGACCGTTGACGCAGCGCAGGATCGTCGACTTGCCGGAGCCCGAGGGCCCGCAGATGACGATCCGCTCGCCGCGCCCGACCTGCAGGTTGATATTCTTCAGGACATGGAAGTCGCCATACCACTTGTTCATGTCGGCGATGTTGATCGCGACCTCGGCATTGGCGTCCTGCGAAGCGGCGTCGGCGGCGACTTGCTGCTGCATTCCCGTGCTCCTGACTAATTCCTGTAGCCGGTATCGAGGCGGCGTTCAGTGTAGATCGAGTAGCGCGACATCCCGAAGCAGAATATCCAGAATATCACGGCAGCGAAGACATACCCCGTCGCCGGCGTGGCCGGCGACGCCCAATTGGAATCGGTGAAGTTGGCCTGGACGATGCCAAGCAGGTCGAAGATGCCGATGATCAGGACCAGGCTCGTGTCCTTGAACAGGCTGATGAAGCTGTTGACGATCCCCGGGATGACGATCTTGAGCGCCTGAGGCAGGATGATCAGCCGCATCGACTGCCAGTATTTGAGGCCGACCGCGCGGGCCGCTTCGTATTGTCCGGCCGGAATCGCCTGCAATCCGCCGCGCACGACCTCCGCCATATAGGCGGCCTCGAACAACGCCACGCCGATCAGCGCGCGGAGCAGCTTGTCGAAGTTCACGCCAGGCGGCAGGAACAGGGGCAACATGACGCTCGCCATGAACAGCACGGTGATCAAGGGAACGCCGCGCACGAACTCGATGAAGGCGATCGAGGCGAAACGGATCACGGGGAGCTGCGACCGCCGTCCGAGCGCGAGCGCGATCCCGAGCGGCATCGACGCGCCCATTCCGCTCAACGCCACCACAAGGGTCACCAGGAGGCCGCCCCAGAGCGGGGTTTCGACGTGGGTAAGGCCGAAGTCGATCGCGAATATGCCGAGCAGGACGATGACCGTGCCGATCCCCAGCCACAGGCCGAGAATGGCCCGGCCCCCTGGCAGGTCCGAGCGGCCGGCAATCGCCATCAATCCGGCGATGAAGCCGACGCCGCCGCAGATGATGAAGACGAGCGTCGAAAGCGACACCGCGACATTTCCGACGTTCAGCGCCGGGTTCCCGAGGAAGAGCGTTCCGACCCACACTGCGATGGCAAGGACGACGGCCGCGAGGGCGATGGTTCCCCGACCGAGGGAACGCGCCGCATTGCTCACCACCGCCGCGACCAGCGCGGTCAGCAGGCAGCCCAGGACGATGAACGCAATCACGGTCCAGATCGAGATATCGAAATTTCCCCCGGTCAGGAGCACCAGCGCGATGATCGGGAAGATGGCGAAGAGATAGATCGCGCTCTCCCGTTTGTAGGGGATCCGCGGCACCGCCATCAGGACGATACCGATGATCAGCAGGATGGCGGTGAGGTCGACCCGCCAGCGCTCCCCTAAGGGATAGCGGCCATAGATGAACTGGCCGAACTTCGCCTCGACGAATGCCCAGCAGGCCCCGGCACCCGGAACGACGCAGTCCTCGCGGCCGTCGCCCACCCAGACCGCGTCGATGAAGGCCCAGCGGATGATCGGCGGCAGAATGAGTGCGATCAGCACGATGCCGACGATGGTCAGGATCGTGTTGCCGACCGAGGAGAAGAGGTTCTGTCGGGCCCAGCCGACCGCACCGACGCTGCTCCGCGGCGGCGGCAGGACGGGTTCTTCCTCGCGCCGTACATACATCATCGTGCCGGCGAAGCCGGGCTCGACCTCCGCCGCCTCTCCGGGCGTGTGGCCGTCGTCCCGGTCACCCCTGTGCGAGAAATATTCTGCCTCTTCGGCGGGATCGAAGCCGGGATCGGCCGGCACGTCGGACCCGGTCTCCACGACGGCATCCGCCGCGCCCGGCGCCGATGCCCCGGCCAGCGCATCGATGGCGCCGACAAGGCGCTCCATGTCGTTTTCGAAGCCATCGCCGCCGTCGATCGCGACGGGATTCAGGCGGGCGAGCGCGGCAACCGGTTCCGGAAGCGCGGTCGCGTCGGGCATGGATGCGCTATCGACCAGAACCGGAATGATGGAAACGCCGGTCTTCAACGCGGCTTCGACCTCCAGCCGCGTCGGATCGGCGGGGTTCCGAAGGCGGCTTCCGCCATCAGCGCGAGCCCCGAGCCAGTCGTTTCCAATGATCACCAGCAGCAGGTCGACCTTCCCCAACTCCTCTTCGAGATGGGCGCGGAAATCGACACCGAATGGAATGCTCTCGACGTCCATGAAGACGGAGTGGTCGCCGTACCGCGCGACCAGCCGATCGAATATCCGGCCCGCAATAGCCGCCGAATCCTGCCTCCGGTACGAAATGGCGATCCGCGTCATGGCGTCATCGCTCCACCAGGGCGACGCGGTTGTTAAACCAGTTCATGAACAGCGACGTCGCTATGCTGATCGTCAGGTAGACCAGCATGGTCAGCAGGATTGCCTCGACCGCCTGGCCGGTCTGGTTGAGGACCGTTCCGGCAAAGACCGACACGAGGTCGGGATAGCCGACTGCGACCGCCAGGGACGAGTTCTTGATGAGGTTCAGATACTGGTTGGTCAGCGGCGGAATGATGACCCGCATGGCCTGCGGGATGATCACCAGCCTGAGTGTCGGACCCGACCGCAGGCCAAGCGCATGGGCGGCTTCGCTCTGGCCGCGCGCCACGGCGAGAATGCCGGCCCGGACGATCTCGGCGATGAAGGTCGCGGTATAGATGCTGAGCCCGAGCAGCAGCGCCACGAATTCAGGCTGGATATGCAAACCACCGACGAAGTTGAACCCCTTGAGCTCGGGGTAGCTGAGCGTCAGGGGGGCGCCGGTGACGAGGAAAACCACGATCGGCAGCAGGATTATCAGCCCGAGCCCGGTCCAGAAGGCCGGAAACGGCCTGCCCGTCGCCAGTTGCCGCCGGCGGGCCCAGATGCCGACCCCGACCGCCAGGACGATCGCCACCAGCAGTGCCATGAGCGTGTCGGAGAATCCCGGTTCGGCAATCGGCCACGGCAGCAGCAGCCCGCGGTTGCTGAGGTTGGAACCGACCGGCAGCGCGATCGCCTGGCGCGGACCGGGCAGCACCGCCAGCACCGCCTTGTACCAGAAGAGGAGCTGGAGCAGCACCGGAACATTGCGGAACGTCTCGACATAGACGGCGGCAATCCCGGCGATCAGCCAGTTTCGGGACAGACGCGCGACACCCGCGAGAACACCGAGGATCGTCGCCAGGACGACCCCGAGCAGGCCGACCAGCAGCGTGTTGAGCAACCCGACGACGAAAGCGCGGGCATAGCTGTCGTCCGACGTGTAGGAGATCAGCGACTGCGAGATGGCGAAACCTGCCCGGCTCCAGAGGAAATCGAAGCCGGAAGCAATATTGGCGCGCTCGAGATTCTCCCTTGCGTTGTCGATCACCCACCAGAAGAAGACGACCAGCCCGACGGCAAGAAGCACCTGGACGACAACGCCGCGAACCTTCGGATCGTAGAGCAGTGAATTCCGAACCGGACCGCGCACGCCGCTTTCGGGCGCCATGTCTTGGATCGCCATCGACCGGTCCTGTATGGAGTGACGGACGGGATCCCGGCCGAGGCGTCCCGGCCGGGATCCGCAGATATGAGCCGCCTAGCGGATCGGAGGCGCGTACTGGATGCCGCCCTTTGTCCACAGGGCGTTCAGGCCACGGGCAATCTGAAGAGGCGAACCCGAACCGACGTTGCGCTCGAAGATCTCGCCGTA
>JAGRKY010000501.1 GCA_020442095.1 Bauldia sp. | reverse complement strand
GCTTCGCCTATTGCCGCGATCCGGATGGCAACAGCATCGGCCTGTTCGGCCGCTGAGGCCTCATGCGGCGCGCCGACCGGCTCTTCGAGATCGTCCAGCAGCTTCGCGGTGACCGGCTGGTCACCGCGAAGACGCTTGCCGAACGGCTGGAGGTGTCGATCCGCACGGTCTACCGGGACATTCGCGACCTGCAGGCCTCGGGCGTGCCGATCGATGGCGCGGCCGGCGTGGGGTACCTGCTTCGCCCCGGCTACCAGCTCCCGCCGTTGATGTTCCTGCCCTCCGAGATCGAGGCCCTCATCGTCGGCGCGCGCATGGTGAAAGCGTGGGCGGGCCGGGACCTCGCCGCCTCGGCGGCGGAAGCGCTGGTCAAGATCGGCGCCGTGGTGCCGTCCGACCGGATGCGCACCGCCGAGCGGGTGCCGATCTTCGCCAGCGGTTTCCGGTTTGGCGAGGAGGAACGGCGCAACCTCGACCTTTTGGCCAAGGCGATCGACGAGCGACGGCGCACCCGCTTCGCCTATCGGGACGCGGACGGGTCGGAGACCGACCGGACCGTATGGCCGCTCGCGCTGCACTTCTGGGGGCAGGTCTGGACGCTGGCCGCCTGGTGCGAGCTGCGCGAGGACTTCCGCACCTTCCGCATCGATCGCGCCGAAGGCGTCGCGACCTGCGAGGACAGCTATCCGCGCGAAAAGGGGCGGACGCTCGAGGACTACCTTGCGCGGGTCACGCGAGCGCCCTGAGGACCTTCAGAGGTCGTCGTCCTCGTCGGTCTCGGCCGGACCCTTCATCGATTTCAGCTTGGCGAAGACCGCATCCGCCTCGGCCTCGGCCTCGCGCTCGACATCGGGGGCCGACGCCGCGGCGGCGGTCGCCAGCGATGCCGGCGTCGCCGTTTCGCTCGCCGAAAGCAGCGTGGCGCCGCCTTCGCTCTCGGCAACCTTCGGCGCGTTCTTGGCAGCCTTCTCGACCTCGAAATCGAGGTCGATCTGCGAGCACAGGCCGAGCGTCACCGGGTCCATCGGGGTGAGGTTGTTGGTGTTCCAGTGGGTGCGGTTGCGGATCGCCTCGATCGTCGGCTTGGTCGTGCCGACGAGCCGCATGATCTGAGCATCCTTCAGTTCGTCGTGGTTGCGAAGGAGCCAGAGGATCGCGTTCGGCCGGTCCTGGCGACGCGACACCGGCGTGTAGCGGGGGCCCCTCCGCTTGGCCAGCGGCACGCGCACCTTGCTCTCCGCCATCTTCATCCGATAGGCGGGATCGGCCTGGGCCTTCTCGATCTCCTCGCGGGTAAGCTGCCCGGTCAGGATCGGATCGACGCCCTTGATAGTGGTCGCCGATTCGCCGTCGGCGATGGCGCCGACCTCGAGCGGATGAAGCCTGCAGAAGTCCGCGATCTGGTCGAACGACAGCGACGTGTTATCGACCAGCCAAACGGCGGTCGCCTTCGGCATGAGTGGCGTATTCATAAACCTCTCCCGGCTGCTTCGCCGCGAATCAGGCGACAAAGCGTTTGTCCACATTCGGGGTGATGGGGATAGCCGCTTATATAGGGCGCGATTGTGACCGACGCAATCCGCCTCGGGTTTTCGCGTGGATATGTCGACCGGGCTCCCCGCCAGGCCCGTTAGCCGTCGCCCACGGTCAGGACGATCCGGCCGACATGGTCGCCGGCGTCCATCCGGGCGTGGGCATCGGCGGCGCGGGCAAGCGGATAGGTCGAGCCGAT
>JAGRKY010000500.1 GCA_020442095.1 Bauldia sp. | reverse complement strand
AAAGGCTGCAGGGGAGGAAAGTCCGGGCTCCACGGAAACACGGTGCCGAATAACGTCCGGCGGGGGCGACCCCAGGGAAAGTGCCACAGAAAGCAAACCGCCCGACAGGCCCCGGCCCGCCGGGTAAGGGTGAAAGGGTGGGGTAAGAGCCCACCGCGGGACCGGTAACGGGACCGGCATGGTAAACCCCACCGGGAGCAAGACCGAATAGGGATGACGCGAGGTTCGCCTCAGGCCGTGTTTCCGGGTCAGTCGTCCGGGTAGGTTGCGCGAGGCGTCCGGCAACGGGCGCCCAAGATGAATGGTCGTCACGCGGCGGAAACGCCGCCGTACAGAACCCGGCTTACAGGCCAACTGGCGCGAATGGGACGCCGTCGTCCGAAAGGGCGGCGGCGTCGCCCGTTTCGCCTCGGCTACAGAATGAAATCGTGGGCCGAAAGGTCGGCCTTGTCGACGTGGGAGAGCACGATCTGGTCCGAACCGGTCAGGTCGATGACCACCTTGTTTCCCTTGCCGGTGATTGCCGACGAGAGATCCCCGAAGCCGGAAAAGTTGTGGTCCGAAAGGTCGAGGACATCCTTGCCGGGCTTGAAGTGGAAGACCTTGTCCTTGCCGTCACCCTGCTCGTGGACGATCACATCCTTGCCCCTGCCGGGTTTGATCTTGTCCCGGCCGGCGCCGCCGTTGATCCAGTCGCCGCCGCCCCCGGACCGGATCACGTCGCGGCCGGCGCCGCCGTGGACCGTGTCGGCGGTTCCGTTCGACACGAACCGGTCGTTGCCGCCGCCGAGATTCACCAGGCCGTCGACCGAGCCCTTGTTCCGCACCGTGTCGGCGCCATCGCCCAGCTCGATCGCGACGCCGTCTTCGCCGGCAATGATCTTGCCGGTATTGACGATCGTCGAACCGTCGGCGCCGTCGTCGAGCTGCATCGCAGCCCCGCCGCCGGCGATCGAACCATTGGCGGCGGCGGTCGCCGAACCCCCACTCCTCACCGCTCCGATGATCACGCCGGTGTTGTGGAGCTGGAGGGTGCCCAGGACGGAAATCGCCTCCGGGCCAGCGATCATGCCGGCGTTGTTGACGACGATCACAGCACCCGGAGAGTCGGCATGAATCCCGGTGGTATGGCCTTCTATGATTGCGCCGTCGTAGTTGTTTACCGTGATGGTTCCTGTCGTGATGACATCGACGGCGTACTGCCCGACCACCCCGCCGTAGTTTTCGATGCTTTGCTGATCGCCGCTTGCGAGGCCCTCGAGCCCGATGCCGACGAACGTGCCAAAGACGTAGCCGTGGTTCACCAGTTCCCCGTAGGGGCCGTCGAAAATGATCCCGGACGCTGCGTTCGCGCCCGGCGAGGAAACGGCGATGATGCGCGCGTTCTCGGAGATTTCGAGGCTCGCCGACGTGTCCGCGCCTGACGCGAACACGGCCCAGTCGTTGATCGCATGGATGCTGCCGTCGATGAACGCGGTGAAGGAACCATTGAGGGTCAGCGCGGTTCCGGCATTGTTCGAGGAGATCGAGCCGCTCGTGGCGACGATGATGACGCCATCGGCGACCACAGGCGCTGCAACGCTGGTGTCGATCAGTTGGTCTGCCATCGTGGGGTCTCCCTTCTCGCGTGCTATGGCCCCGAACGGCGAGGTTTCACGTCACGGCTCTCTTGACGACCATGAGCGGCCATGGGGAGGTCCGGTCGAGCTTCCTCTCAGACCAGCCAATACCTTGTGAACGTTACGGCTTGGTCAATTTCACGCTTGCCCTTGTCGCCAATGCCCGTCGGGTGCGCGCGCCGGAGCGCGAGCTACAGGTCCGACCGAAGGCCGATCCGCGCGAACCGGACGCCGCGGCCTGAAACGACGCAGCGTCCGGTTGCGTGCGCCCGTCAGAGGATGAAATCGTGGGCGGAGAGGTCGGCCTTGTCGACGTGGGCGAGCATAATCTGGTCGTGGCCGCCGAGGTCGATGACGACCTTGCTTCCCTTCTGGTCGATGTCCGGCTTCAGGTCCTTGAAGTCGGAGAAGGCGAAGTCGGAAAGGTCGATCATGTCCTTGCCGGGCTTGAAGCCGAAGATCTTGTCCTTGCCGTCACCCTGATCGAATACGATCGAATCCGGACCGCCCCCGGACCGGATGACGTCATCGCCGCGGCCACCCGCGATCAGGTCAGCGCCGCCCCGGGTATTGAGATGATCGTCGCCGCCGCCGCCGTAGACCACCTCGCCCTGCTTGGCTCCGACAAACTTGTCGCTGCCACCGCCGAGCCTGACCGCGCCCTCGATGGTGCCCTTGTTCCTGACGAAGTCGTCGCCGCTGCCGAGGCGGATGGCGGTTTCGCTGTCGCCGGCATCGATCATTCCCTTGTTGACGATCCGCGAGCCGGAGGTTTCCGCAAGGGAGTCCTGGTAGTTGGCCGCGTAGATGGCACCGTTGATTGTCCCCGTATTGGCGAGAAGCAGCGTGCCGTAGATGTAGATGGAATGTCCCTGTCCCTCGATATACCCCTTGTTGTTGACCGAGAGGGTCAGGCCACCAACGTTCGAGAAGATGCCGTTGGTAAACGTGCTGGTCATGCTACCGTCAGACAAATTTCTTATCGTATATTTTGATGCCAGCTCGGTGTCATAGGCAATAGCAAAGATGCTTTGGTATGAAACCATTGTTCCATTGTTTGTAAACACGCCGGTTGTGGCGCCGGATACGAATACAGCACTGTTTTGCGCGCTGAAATTTCCTTCGTTTCGGACGGTGGTATCGCCGTAAATCTCGATGCCGTTGCCGGAACTGCCGGACTCCACGGTCGAGAACGCGCCGATGATGATGAACCGGTCCCCGTAGCCGGTTGCCTGAATACCATTGTCTCCCGTCACGTCGCCGTTGACGAAGGCGAAGACGTTTCCCTGCAGGTTGAGAGCCAGACCGCTCGCGTTCGTGATCGAACCCGTGTTGGTCAGATAGAGCTCGTCGTTCTCGATGCTCACCGTGCCGGTCGTTGGCTTGTCAATTACTGTGACCACAATTTTCTCCTTGAATAGGCGGTTGCGACCGCTCTGGACCCGGTCATGTCGACGTCGCAAAAAATACCTGGCGGTCCCGCACCAACGGCAGGACGACAGGGGACAGAGCAAGGTTGCGGATGTCTCGTGGCATTGCCGGAAACTGCTCTGATTCAGTCTTCATTTTGCAAATAGCCCGCGAATATTACCGCAGTGTCAACTTTAGGTAACAGGTCTCGCCGCCGCCGACGCATCGAGGCCGGGGCCATCCGGACCCACACGAAATATTAAGCCTAACAAGCCATGACTGGAGGAGGAGCGCCGGGTGCCGGCGCGGACCATCGCGCATTGACTGCCCTTAAAATCCCATGGTATCCCATGTAATCCCAAATGAAGGCCGGAGCGCGCTTTCCGGCACTTTCCAGGTCTTCGATCGGAACGGGGCGGACGCGAGGCGCGCGGCCGGTCGGGTTCCGCAAGGGATCGCGCGGAGAAGGGTGCTCCGCGAAGGGGCGGTCGAGGTGGATGGACGAGTTCGTTTCAACCTTCACAAATCGGCTCGACGCCAAGGGGCGGGTGTCGATCCCCGCGCCGTTCCGGTCGGTTCTGGCGGTGGACGGCTTCGACGGGATCTACTGCTGCCCGACGCTCGACCGGCAGGCGATCGATGCCGGGGGCAATCGCTTCCGCGACATCATCCGCTCGAGCCTCGCCAATTTCGAACCCTTCTCCGAGGATCACGAATATCTGTCGACGACGCTGATCGGCGAGAGCGAGATCGTGAAATACGACCGGGAGGGGCGCGTCGTCCTGACCGATACGATCCGCGAGCATGCCGGGATCGGCGACCGGGTGACCTTCGTCGGCCAGGGCTACAAGTTCCAGATCTGGGAGCCGGAGCGTTTCGCCGCCTATCGGGAAGAGGCGAAGAACCGTCTGCGCGACCTCAGGCGGTCGCTCGGGGCCGGCCGCAGGCCGACGGGCGTCGGGGCGGAGGCGGCATCGTGAGCGCGGGCCGCGACGCCCCGGACAATGGCACGGCGGGCGGGGCGGTCCGCCACGTTCCGGTGCTGATCGACGAGGTGATCGAGCATCTGGCGCCGACGGCCGGCGGCATCTTCATCGACGGTACCTTCGGCGCCGGGGGCTACACGCGGCGCATCCTCGACAGCGGCGCGTCAGTCATCGCGATCGATCGCGACGTCCATGCGCTGCGCGCCGGCCAGGCCATGGTCGATGCGAGCGGCGGACGGCTGACGCTGGTCGAGGGCAATTTCTCCGACCTCGACAGTCTCGCGGCAGCTCACGGCCATGAGACCGTCGACGGCGTCGTGCTCGATATCGGCGTCTCCTCGATGCAACTTGACGAGGCCGAACGCGGCTTCTCCTTCCGCTTCGACGG
>JAGRKY010000499.1 GCA_020442095.1 Bauldia sp. | reverse complement strand
ATGCCGTATTGCGGCAGGTCGAAGGGCGCGAAGAAGACGCCCTGCAGCAGCAGGCCGGCGGCAAGGCCGATCGCTGCCGGCCCGGCGCCGAACATCAGGTAGAGGGTCGAGCCGAGGATGAGATGGACCTCGGAAACGCCGACCGGGTAATGCGGCAGGACCTCGAAGAAGCAGAAGACGAGCGCCGTGGTGACGACGCTGCGGGAGGCCAGCGCAGTGACGCCGCCGTCGTTGCGGACCGTGTCGGCAGACAATTTCGCGGCGAGGCCGAGGGAAACGGCTGCCGTTGCGTAGCTCAGGATGATCTTGGCGCCGTCGACGACGCCGGGTTCGATATGCATCTTTTTTCCTCCTTCGCACCCACCGTGCGAGCGAAGTTCAGGGTTATCGTGCCCCGAGGGGACACGGGCTCAGATGGCAGGTCTCCTGGCTCGCGGGTCTCCGCTCCACCCACCTTCCCGGCGCTGTCGCCAGTGGTGTTCCGGGTGTCGCTCGCCGCTCACAGTTGCGGGGGCAGCCACGGTCTCGGTCCCTTATGGGTACGCCTCACCGTGTTCCCTTTTCATCCGCCGCACGATCTGCTTGGCGGAACCATCACCGGACAGAGTGACGGGAGTCGGGTGGTGGCGCAAGGGTGGAATCGTGTGCAGTGCGGCATACCGGAGGCGTGACGGCGGTCACATCTCCGCCACGCATCTTCGGATAGTGGAGGGCCGCCATTCCGGCCAAGGGAAACCTGACCATGCGTGCCTTTGTACGTGTCGCTTCCATTCTCAGCGCAGCAGGCCTCGGCGCGGCAGGCTGCTTCGCCGCCACCCCGGTCCTCGCCGACGAGACGGCCAACGCGGCCGCTGTCGCCCATCTCGAGGCGGGAACGCTGGCGGCCGGCGAGACCGAGCTCGCGACGATGCTCGCGGCGGACCCGGCCAACGACGACGCGCGGATGGGCCTCGGCACCATCCGCTTCGTCAAGGCGATCGAGACGCTGTCGCAAGGGCTCTATCGCTATGGCCTGCAGCCGCCGCAGTCGATGATGATGCCGATCGTACGCCTGCCGGTGCCGCCCAACCCGAATCCCGAGCCGATCTCCTATGCCGATTTCCGCGGCCTGCTGGAGGGCTTCGTCACCGATATCGGCGCGGCCGAGAAGACGCTCGACGGCGTCGGCGATTCCGGCGTCAAGCTGAGGCTCGACCTGACCAAGCTCCGCTACGACGCGGATGGCGACGGCAAGGTGACCGACGACGAGCGCTTCATCTCGGTGATCCAGCGGGTGACCGGTTTCCGGGGCGAGGACATGCCGCCGACGCTGGTCTTCGCCTTCGACAAGGGCGACGCGCTGTGGCTGCGCGGCTATTGCAACGTGATCATGGCCTTCGGCGATTTCTGGCTGGCCCATGACTGGCACGAGAGCTTCGACGTCGCCTTCCCGCATTTCTTCCCGAAGGTGGAATCGGATTTCGCCAAGGCGCTTGCCCGCCCCGGCGGCGACCCGATGTATGCGGAGGCGGCGCCCTTCGCCGACTTCATCTCCTTCTTCCATATCCGCTGGCCGGTCACCGAGCCCGAGCGGATGGCGGCGGTCCGCCAGCACATCAAGGCGATGATCGGCCTGAGCCGCGAGAGCTGGGATTCGATCCTCGCCGAGACCGACGACGATCGCGAATGGCTGCCGAACCCGAACCAGACCAGCCCCTTCGCCAGCGTCCAGGTCGATGCCGGACGGATCGCGGCGTGGCGGGCGGTGCTCGACCAGGCGGAACTGGTGATCGACGGCAAGAAGCTCGTGCCGCACTGGCGCTTCGACAAGGGCTTCAACCTTGCCCGGGTCTTCGACGAGCCGCAGGCCTTCGACCTGGTGCTGTGGATCACCGGGCCGGCGGCGCTGCCCTATCTCGAGGATGGGCCGGTGACGACCAGCCTGGAATGGGAGGCGATGATCGGCGCCTTCGAGGGTTCCTTCGGCGTCTCGGCGATCTGGTACAACTGAGCGCCGGCTGCTTTCCGGGCTCCGGGGCCTCAGGCCACCGGAGCTCGGGCGACCGGAGCCTGGAGCGGCAGGGTCGCGGCGGCGAGCCAGGCCTTCTCGGCGTCGTCGAGAAGGTGGCCGAGGAGCGGGGGGAGGCGCGCGTGATAGGCGTCGATCCAGGCGATCTCGGCAGGGCTCAGGAGGTCGCAATCGATCAGCCGGCGGTCGATCGGACACCAGGTCAGCGTCTCGAAGCCGAGCATCTCGCGCTCGCCGCCGGGAATCGCGGCCGGCGGCGTGACGAGGACGAGGTTCTCGATGCGGATGCCGTAGGCGCCGGTCTTGTAGAAGCCGGGCTCGTCGGAAAGGATCAT
>JAGRKY010000498.1 GCA_020442095.1 Bauldia sp. | reverse complement strand
TCGTGGCTGATGCCTTCCATCAGGCAGCCGTCGCCGGCAAGCACGTAGGTGTAGTGGTCGACGATATCGGCGCCGAATTCGGCGGCCAGGTGACGCTCGGCGATCGCCATGCCAACGGCGTTGGCGAGGCCCTGGCCGAGAGGGCCCGTCGTCGTCTCGATGCCGGCGGCGTGGCCATATTCCGGATGGCCGGCGGTGGCGGCGCCGAGCTGGCGGAAATTGCGGATCTGATCGAGCGTCATATCCTCATAGCCGAGGAGATGCAGCAGCGCGTAGAGCAGCATCGATCCGTGGCCCGCGGAAAGCACGAAGCGGTCGCGGTCCGGCCAGGCCGGATCGGACGGATTGAACTTCATGAAACGGGTGAACAGGACCGTCGCGACATCGGCAGCGCCCATTGGCATGCCGGGATGCCCGGAATTGGCGGCCTCGACCGCATCCATGGCGAGGGCGCGGATGGCGTTGGCCATCTGCGTGTGGGAAACCTTGTTATCTGAGTCGCTCATGCGGTGTTTTTGGCGCCATCTGTATTGTCGGTGAGGGGAAAGCCCAGGCCTGCCGTGCCGGCGCAGAACTCTCCTGGCCAATATTCCCGGCCAAGTCCCGCCGGGCGGTCGGTCAGGGCAACTGGCGCGGCACTCCAAAACACGACAAATCGGCCCGAGTCAATGTGCCCCGCCGGGAGATTGCCTTGAAGTGGACGCATAAACACTGGAAGTCGCGAGGCTCCGGTTGACCGTGGGTTCGAGCGATCGTTAAAGTCGCGAGCCTAATGTGTTGCCTGCAAGACCGAATCCGCGCTGACGGAGGTTGCTCATGTCGGATGCTGCCAATACGCCATCACCGATCGAGACGGCCAGCCGAAGGTTGAGCCGTGCGCTCGATGCGCTCGAATCGGCGCTGGCGCAGAGGATGGCCAATGGCAGCGAGGCGGAAAAACTGCGCGGCGATATACAGAACCTTTCCGGCGACCGGTCCCGGCTCGCGCAGGAACTGGATCAGGCGCTGGCCGCAAACAGCGAACTCATCGCGGCGCGGGATGAGGTCGAAACGCGGATCGACAGGGCGATGGACGCCATCCGCGACGTTTTGGGAGCCGAGAGCGCCTGAAGGGCGCACGAAGGGCTTGAGCGGGCGGGAAGCGCATGGCCGAAGTCACGGTAACGATCAACAACAAGCTGTACCGCCTTGCATGCGACGAAGGCGAGCAGCAGCATCTCATTTCGCTCGCCCGCGATATCGATGGCCGAATCGAGCAGTTGAAGGCCGGCTTCGGCGAGGTTGGCGACATGCGGCTCCTCCTGATGGCCTCGCTGACCATCGCCGACGAGCTTTCTGAAGCCAAACGGCTCGTTCGTGGTCTTGAGGCCGAGGCAACGTCGCTACGCGAGGAGCGTAGCGCGGTCTCCAACCGTCTGCACGCCGCGCAGGATCAGATCGCGCGGACGATCATCATGGCTGCCGAACGTGTCGAGAGGCTGAGCGAGCGGATTTCCAAGGATACCTCGCCGGCGCGCGAGTGAATCGCGATATGTCGGCGGATAGCCCAATGATGGCTCTGGCGAAGTGCCGGGAGCGGGATTACATTGAGCATCGCGGAGCTGCCCGGTTCGGCAGGACACATTGCATCCCCGGGGCCTTATCGATCTCGAAGGGAGCTGTCCCTGGTTGGACCCGTGGGTCCTTTCAAACGGCGCCCACCTGTGCAAACAGGTTCCCGGGATCAAACCGTCCACCGGCTGGCGCGGCCCCGCACTCATCTTTTTTCCCGACACAGAAGACCGCGTCGCAATGACGGGGCTGAGCAGCAAGACCGAATTACGTCGACTTGGGCTCAGACGGCGGCGATCGGTCTCGCCTGCGGTCCGCATTTCTGCTCGTGAAGCGCTGCTGGCGCTGGCGGCCACGATCGAGGAGGCGCCCGGCAATCCGGTCGTCGGAGGTTTCATGGCGTTCGGCGGTGAACTCGATCCGCTTCCGCTCATGGCAAGGCTCGCGCGGAAGGGGCGTCGGATTGCAATACCAAGAGTGGTCGCGAAGGATGCGCCGCTCGTCTTTCACCGATGGTCGCCCGCCGATATCTGTCCGCCCGGCGCCTACGGCATCAGCGAACCATCCAGGGCGCGGGCTCGGCTTGCACCCGACATATTCCTCGTGCCGCTTGCCGCCTTCGACCGTCGCGGCTATCGAATCGGCTATGGCGGCGGCTTCTACGACCGCAC
>JAGRKY010000497.1 GCA_020442095.1 Bauldia sp. | reverse complement strand
CGCCGGCGGCCTGGGTATGGACCAGCGCCACCAGCCCGGTCGCCGCCTTCGCCCGCGTCGGCAGCGCGAGGCTCCCCGCCGTCCCGGCAACCAGCGCCGCGCCGGCCGAGGTCTTCAGGAAGCTCCGCCGCGAAAGCGGCGTGCCGGCAACCGTCTCGATCTTCTTGTTCATTTGCCAATTGCTCCATGTCTTCCGGGACGGCGCGATCGCCGCCCGGGTTGGGCGGTCAATCAAACGAAGGCGCGAAAGGTGAACGCGAGAAGCGTGCCGTGCGACCGGCGCTCGCGGCGCGGTCGCGCCCGACGCGGCATGACGGCGTGCGACGGAAAAAGCGGACTGACGTCCCGGTTCCAGGTCGCATCGAAGCCATCTCCCTGGCAGTCGGCGAAAAACCGACGATAGCTTTGTCCTGACCAAATGGTCAACTTTTATCAGGGCTCCAGACTGCCCGAAGAGTCGCCTGACTGGCTAAGCGTGAGGCACTTGTCCCGTTGGCCCGGCCGGCGCGAGCGGCAGCAATCGCGAGTCGGCGATCGCCGCCTGGCGATGGCCGAGCCCCCTCATCAGATCCGGATCGCTCTCAAAGGCGAGGAACGTGGCCGTGTCCTTCTGCTCGACGAGCAGCGCGATGTCCCATCGCTCTTCCGCCGGGCCGATCAGCCAGCCGCCGCCATCGCCGGAGAAAAGCAGCCTGCCGCCGGATCTTTCGAGGAATGGCAGGGTGTGGGCGATGTATCGTTCATAGGCCTCGCGGCCGCTGATCGGTTCGGCTGGTGCGAGCTCGGGGTGATCCGAATAGTCGGCGACCGCGCGCAGCCGGATGAGATTCAGCATGACGACCGGGCCGGCGAGGCCGCGCATGATGAAATCCCGGCCGGCCTCCCGCGTCGGGTAAAGATAGGGCATCGGCCTTCCCTCAGATCGCGCCGTCCGACGCGCGCGCCACGACAAGGTGGGGGACCCCGTCGCTGGTCTTGGCGTAGGAGACGCCGCCCGGCGAGATCGTCCCGTTCACCCGCCGGCGGAAATGCGAGAAGCTCTCGAAGGTGACGACGTCGACCGGCTCGTCGAGCTCGATCGTCACCTGCAGCGCGCCGCCTTCTGCGATGCTGCGCACCGCCAGCACGACGCCGGCAAAGGGCTGCTTGAGATATTCGCCGGCGACGCGGTCGCCGACCTGGAGGGCGATCTCCGGCGCATTGGAAAGTCGCGCCGAAAAAGTGTTCCAGTCGGCATAGCCGTTCTCGGCGGCGACGCGTTCGAGCGCCGCCCCGTGGCTGATCGGACGATTGTCGGCGGCGAGCTCCGCCCGGATGGCGCGGGCGCGCGCCTTGGCCTGGTCGCGTGTGTAGATGTGCGGCGTCATGCTGCTGATCCCGTTCTTCCCTGCGCGGTCGCTTGTGAAACGGGGCTCGCCTTGCCGCCGGACCGCCGGTCGAGGGGTCGTGCATGTCGTGCTTCGCGGCCGGGTCGCGGCCGGGAGATCTTCACCTTCGGGAATGGCCCCGGCGAGCGGCGGGCGTCTCTGGCCCTTCGGCCGAGACCGGTATTGCAGGCCGAGGCCGCTGTCAATCTCAGCCGAGCGGGGGCGAGGACGCGGTCGGCCGGAGGATCTTCACCTCCTGGGTCTCGATCGCGTTCATCTCCCAGATCGCGCCGATATAGGCCTGCCAGTCCGGGTCGGCGTTCATCGCCGCGCGCCTCCGGTCGCGGTCGTCGAGGCTTTCCCAGCCCCACAGGATCACCACCTGGTGGGTATTGCCGAACTCCGTGGTGAAGAGCCCGAGGAAAGTCCCGAGATGGCGCTTCTGGATATCGAGGCCCTCGCCCTCGTATTTCCTGAGCCAGGGGGCGAGCGTGCCCGGGCGGAAGGTGTAGGTGCGGTGCTCGACGAACACGGGACGTCTCCTGTCTAGCTGGTTGCCTTCAGCACCATGTCGGCGGCCTTCTCGCCGATCATGATGGTCGGGGCGTTGGTGTTGCCGCTCGCGATGACCGGCATGATCGAGGCGTCCGCGACGCGAAGTCCGGCGATGCCGTGGACCCTGAGCTCGGCATCGACCACGGCATTGGCGTCGTTGCCCATCTTGCAGGTTCCGACCGGGTGGAGCGTCGTGCCGCCGGCCTGCTTCAGCCATTCTGCGAGCTCCGCATCGCTCTGCTTGTCCGGCCCCGGCGCAAGCTCGGCGCCGAGGATGTCGGCGAAGGCGGGCTGGGCCATCACCTCGCGCAGGATGCGGACGCCGGCAATAGTGGTGTCCTTGTCGAACTGGGTCGCAAGATAATTGGCGAAGATGCGCGGCGGGTCGCGCGGGTCGGCGGAGCGGAGCGTGATCCGGCCGCGGCTTTCCGGGTTGACCGGACCGACCCGGATGGTGACGCCGTGGTTGTCCTCGGTCCGCGCCCGGTCGAAGAGCTTCGGCCAGTGGAGGTTCGCGGTCTTCTCCAGCGCCGGCATGAAATGCGCCTGGATATCCGGCGATTCGAGGCCGGGGCGCGAGCGGATGAAGGCGCCGCCCTCATAGGGGAAAGTCGTCGCGACGCCGCGGCCGAACAGCGTCCCCTCGATCACCGCCCGGGTCAGCCGGTCGACCCGAAGGTCGCTGTAGAGGGTGACAGGCTCGGTCACCTCGTAGACCAGGCAGACATCGACGTGATCCTGGAGGTTCCTGCCGACGCCCGGCAGGTGATGCACCGGGTCGATGCCATGCGCGCGCAGCTCGTCGGCATCGCCGATCCCGGACAGCATCAGGATCTGCGGCGCGTTGACGGCGCCGGCCGAGAGCACGATCTCGCGCGACGCGCGGGCGAGGATCGTCTCGCCGCCGCGTTCGTATTCGACGCCGACCGCCCTTCCCTTCTCGACGACGATCCGCCGGGTCAGCGCGTGGGTCGCCACCGTCAGGTTCGGCCGGCCCATCGCCGGGCGCAGGAAGGCGCGCGACGTGCTCCACCGCTTGCCGTCGCGGATGGTGAAGTCGTAGCGGCCGAAGCCGTCCTGGACCGCGCCGTTGAAATCGTCGTTGCGGGCATAGCCGGCCTCGACCCCGGCTTCGATGAAGCGGTCGAAGAGCGGGCTCTTGCCGCGCGCCCGGCAGACCGTCAGCGGCCCGTCGGAGCCGTGGAAGTCGTCGTGGCGCTCGACATGGGATTCGGACTTGCGGAAATAGGGCAGCACCTCGGCATAGGACCAGCCGGGATTGCCCATCTGGGCCCAGCGGTCATAGTCGGCGCGGTTGCCGCGCACATAGATCATGCCGTTGATCGTCGAGGAGCCGCCGAGCGCCTTGCCGCGCGGCCAGTAGACCGCGCGATTGTCGAATTCCGGCTCGGGCTCGGTGTGATAGGCCCAGTTATAGATGCCGGAATGCATCAGCTTGCCCATCAGCATCGGCAG
>JAGRKY010000496.1:324-1803 GCA_020442095.1 Bauldia sp. | reverse complement strand
TGCAGCAGATGCAGCCATTGGTCAGCTCGACGATCGAATCCGGCCGGCAATCCGCGTCGCCGCAATCGTTCATCAGCCCGCCATCGAAGCCCATGTCGCCGAATTCGTTGACGATGACGGCGATCCGCCGGCCGCCGGCGCCGGCGATCAGGTTGCGGATCAGGGTCGTCTTGCCGGCGCCAAGGAAGCCGGTGACGACGGTCGCCGGGATGCGCGACTGGGTCATGTCGATACTCCTGCCGGCGAGGCCGGCTTTATCTGAAGGGGAATGCCGGCGACCATCAGCACCACCCGGGCGACGGACGCGGCGACCCGCTGGTTGAGGATGCCCTGCTCGTCGGCATAGACGCGGGAAAGCGCGTTGAGCGGGACGATGCCGGCGCCGACCTCGTTGGAGACGAGGACGACCGGCGCGGCGGCGCTGTCGAGCGCGGCAAGCAGGCCGGTGACGGAGGCGGCGATGTCGCGCCCGTCATGCATGAGGTTCGAGAGCCAGAGCGTCAGGCAGTCGACGAGGAGGATGCTGCCCGGGACCGCCGCCGCGGCGATGGCCTCGGGAAGCGCCAGCGGCTCCTCGATCGTCCGCCAGGCGGGACCGCGCCGCGACCTGTGGCTGGCGATGCGCTCCGCCATCTCGTCGTCGCCGGCCTCGGCCGTCGCGACATAGACGGGCGTGAAGCCCGACTCGGTCACGAAGGCCTCGGCATAACGGCTCTTGCCGGAGCGCCGGCCGCCGATGACGAGGAGATGCTCGCGAGACGCCACCGGCTTCAGGCCTTCCGCGACAGCCGCTCGTGGATCCAGCCGGCGGACGTGCCGGCCAGCGTCCACAACACGGCGCTGACCACCAGCGAGGCGATGACGAACTCGCCGGCAAGCGCGCCGGGATAATCGACCTCGTGGCCGGGCGGCACCGGCGCGCCGATGGCATGGGGCAGGACGAGGAGCAACAGCCCGACGGCCTTGAGCGCCCAATGCCGGCCGAAAGCGATGAGGGCGATGCCGGCGGCCGACGCGACGACCGTCGCCCACCACCAGATCTGGCGATCGGCGAGCTCGCCCGCCGGCGTGCCGGGAAGCTCCGGCGGCAGCCCGAGGGCCGGCATCAGCGATGCGGCGACGAAACCGGCCGCGCCCCAAAGCAGGCCGTGGCGGGCGTCGATCCGGTCGCCCTTCAGCACCATCAGGGCGAGGAGGACGAGGGAAACAGCGGTACCGACGAGGAGGTTGGCAATAGCCGTCCAGGCGGTGCGCTCGAAACCGTCGGCGGGGCCCCATTCCGCTGCCCCGTCGCCGTGGTCGTGGGCCGGCGTCGCCGCGTCATGGTGATGGCCGTGCCCGGCCTCCCCCGCGCCCTCGAACTGCTCGGCGTGGAGGATCAGCGGCTCGGTGGTGAAGACCTGAAGCGCCGAGACGACAACGCATACGACCAGCGCAGCGCCAAAGGCGCTGAAAACGATGTTTCTGAACATGTCGCCC
>JAGRKY010000496.1:0-270 GCA_020442095.1 Bauldia sp. | reverse complement strand
CGTTATGGATCGCGCTCGGCCAGGCGAATCCCGTCGCCAGGAACAGGCCGAGGCCGAAAACCAGCGCGGCGAGCGCCGGGACAACGCGGGTCGACAGACCCGCGGATGCAAGGGAAGTGGTCGTGGTCATGGCGCGTCTCCTTCTCCGTCCCACCGACGGTCGAGAGGTTTCAGACATGCGCCGGCCGGTCTCCTGGCTCGCGGCTCGATGCCCTCCCCGCGCCTTCCCGGTTTCCCAGTGGCACGATGCGGGGGAGCTCGCCGCTTACA
>JAGRKY010000495.1 GCA_020442095.1 Bauldia sp. | reverse complement strand
TCGTCTTCCTCGTCCGCAAGGGCAACCCGAAGGGGATCGCGGACTGGGGCGACCTCGTGAAGGAGGGCGTCGAGGTCGTCACGCCGAATCCCAAGACCTCCGGTGGCGCCCGGTGGAATTTCCTCGCCGCCTGGGCCTGGGCCTACCGGAATTCCGGCGACGACGAAGCGGCGGCGCGCGACTTCGTTGCCGAGCTCTACCGGCACGTTCCGGTGCTCGATACCGGCGCGCGGGGATCGACGACCACCTTTGCCCAGCGCGGCATCGGCGACGTCCTCCTTGCCTGGGAGAACGAGGCCTTCCTTGCGGTCAACGAACTCGGCCCCGACAGCTTCGAGGTCGTCGTTCCGCCGTTGTCGATCCGCGCCGAGCCGCCGGTCGCCGTCGTCCTCGCCAATACCGAGAAGCACGGCACGACGGCGGTCGCGACCGCCTATCTCGAATATCTCTACGATCCCACCGGCCAGAACATCATAGCCCGGCATCACTACCGCCCGGCCCTGCCCGACCTTGTCGATCCGGCCGCCCTCGAGGCGTTTCCCGAGGTCGAGATGGTGACGATCGACGACCCGCTGTTCGGCGGCTGGGCTTCGGCGCAGCCCCGGTTCTTCGCCGACGGCGGCATCTTCGACCAGATCTACCGGCCGGCGAACTGAGGGCGCTGTGATGACCGGCCCGCGCTGGTTGGTCAGGAAGCCGAGCATCATCCCGGGCTTCGGGCTGGCACTCGGCTTCACCCTGACCTGGCTGAGCCTGATCGTCCTCATCCCGCTCGTCGGCCTGGTGTTGACCACGGCGTCGCTGAGCTGGACCGAGCTGTGGCGGCTGGCGACGGACCCGAGGACGCTCGCCGCCCTGCAGCTGAGCTTCTCGGTCTCGCTCCTCGCCGCCGCGGTCAACGCGGTCTTCGGGCTGCTGGTCGCCTGGGTCCTGGTCCGCTATCGCTTCCCGGGCCGGCGGTTGCTCGATGCGATGGTCGACCTGCCCTTCGCCCTGCCGACCGCAGTCGCCGGCATCGCGCTTGCCGCGCTCTATGCGCCGAACGGATGGATCGGCGGCCTGCTCGCGCCCCTCGGGCTCAAGATCGCCTATACACCGGCCGGCATCGCCGTCGCCCTCGTCTTCGTCGGGCTGCCTTTCGTCGTCCGCACCGTCCAGCCGGTGATGGAGGAGATCGACCGCGAGATCGAGGAAGCCGCGGCGACCCTCGGCGCGTCACGGCTGACGACGCTGCGGCGGGTCGTCCTGCCGCTGCTCGTCCCGTCGCTGCTCACCGGCTTCGCGCTGGCGCTCGCCCGCATGGTCGGCGAATACGGCTCGGTGATCTTCATCGCCGGCAACCTGCCCTTCGTATCGGAGATCGCGCCGCTGCTGATCGTCATCCGGCTGACCGAGTTCGACTACCCGGCGGCGACGACGATCGCGACCCTGATGCTCGCCATCTCCTTCATCCTGCTGCTCGCGATCAATCTGCTGCAGGCCTGGAGCAGCCGGAGGTTCGGCCATGGTTGACGTTCCGGTCACGGTCCGGCCGCACACGCCGACGACGGAGCGGCCGTGGCTGCGGCTGACGCTGACGGCGCTCGCGCTCGCCTTCCTCGCCGTCTTTCTCGTCATGCCGCTCGTCATCGTCTTCGCCGAGGCCCTGTCGCGGGGGATCGGGACGTATCTCGAGGCCATCACCGAGAGGGATACGCTGCGCGCCGTCCGGCTGACGCTCATCGTCGCCGCCATCTCGGTTCCCGCCAATCTCGTCTTCGGCATCGCCGCCGCCTGGGCAATCGCCAAGTTCGAGTTCCGCGGCAAGGGCGTCCTGCTGACGCTGATCGACCTGCCCTTCTCGGTGTCGCCGGTGACGGCGGGCCTGATCTTCGTCCTCGTCTTCGGCGCGCAAGGCTGGTTCGGGCCCTGGCTGCAGGCGCATGACATCAAGGTGATCTTCGCGGTGCCGGGGATGGTGCTGGCGACGATCTTCGTCACCGTGCCGTTCGTCGCCCGCGAGCTGATCCCGACCATGCAGCAGCAGGGGAGCCAGGACGAGGAGGCGGCGCTGTCGCTCGGCGCCGGCGGCTGGCGCACCTTCTTCCGCGTCACGCTGCCCAACGTCAAATGGGCGCTGCTCTACGGCGTGCTTCTCTGCAACGCCCGCGCGATGGGCGAGTTCGGCGCGGTGTCGGTGGTCTCCGGCAAGATCCGCGGCCACACCAACACCATGCCGCTCCATGTCGAGATCCTCTACAACGAGTATATGGGCGTCGCCGCCTTCGCGGTCGCCTCGCTCCTTGCTCTCCTCGCCATGGTCACGCTCGCCGCGAAGACCCTTCTCGAATGGCGCTACGCCGACGAACTGGCGGCGCGTCGCCGCCATTGATGGGAGTGACGACGATGGAAATTGCCCCCCAATTTGCCGGCAGCCTCGCCTCCGGCGCGCGCGCCGATCCGCCGCGGGTCCCGCCCGCCGGCAGGATGGCGGTCGACGTCACGGTCGAGAATGTCGTGAAGACATTCGGTGATGCCGCCGCGCTCCACGGTGTCTCCCTGACCATTCGCCGGGGCGAGCTCGTGGCGCTTCTCGGACCCTCCGGGTCCGGCAAGACGACGCTGTTGCGAATCCTCGCCGGGCTCGAATTCCCGGATTCCGGCCGCGTCCGGTTCGGCGCCGAGGATGCGCTCGGCCTGCCGGTGCAGCAGCGGCATATCGGCTTCGTCTTTCAGAGCTATGCGCTGTTCCGGACGATGACGGTCTTCGACAACATCGCCTTCGGTCTCGCCGCCCGTCCGCTGCGAGGCCGGCCGTCGCGGGGCGCGATCAGGGAAAGGGTGATGGAGCTTCTCGACCTCGTCCAGCTTTCCGGGTTGGAGAAGCGCTATCCGTCACAGCTTTCCGGTGGCCAGCGTCAGCGTGTGGCGCTGGCGCGGGCCCTCGCCATCGACCCCCGCATCCTCCTTCTCGATGAGCCCTTCGGCGCGCTCGACGCGAAGATCCGACGCGATCTCCGCCGCTGGCTGCGCGAGATTCACGACCGCACCGGGCACACCACGGTCTTCGTCACCCATGACCAGGCCGAGGCGGTCGAACTCGCCGACCGGATCGTGGTGATCAATCGCGGCAGGATCGAGCAGGTCGGAAGCCCCGACGCGATCTACGACGAACCGGCGTCGCCTTTCGTGGCGGGCTTCATCGGCGAGTCCTGCTCTCTTCCAGTCCGCGTCGAGGCCGGCCGGATTCTCTTCGAGGACAAGCCGGTCGCGATCGCGACGACCGGCGAGGAGGGGCCGAGCACCCTGGTCTTCCGGCCGGAGAATGTCGCGCTCGTCGGCGACCGTGGAGGCGGGATCGCCGGCAGGGTCGTCGCCGAAAGACGGCATGGCGCGAGCCGTCGCTGCGACGTCATGGTCGGCGCGGCCGGCGACCGGATCGAGATCGACCTGCCCCATGATCGTCCGCCGCCGGCCAGGGGCGAGGAGATCGTCTTCCTCCCGACGACCTGGTGGCTCTTCAAGCGGTGAGGGCGGCTCCTAGCGGAAGCCTGCGAGGCCGGAATCGCGGATGGCGGCGAGCATCGGCGTCCGGTGGCCGGGCGCGGACTCCGCGGCCATGTCGAGGAGCCCGCCGATCCGCCGTGCCTTCTTGGCGGCATGGTTCATCGCGATGTCGGCCATCCGGTGGTTGAGGAAGGGATTGAGGAAGCGCTGC
>JAGRKY010000494.1 GCA_020442095.1 Bauldia sp. | reverse complement strand
TTGGCGAGGTAGTCGTCGGCGCCGAATTCGAGGCCCTGGATGCGCGCGTCGGTCTCGGAGCGGGCGGTCAGCATCAGGATCGGGACGTCCATCGTCTCGCGGAGGCTTTTGGTCAGCTCCAGCCCGCTTTCGCCCGGCATCATCACGTCGACGATGAGGAGGTCGAATTCGAGGCCGGCAAGCCGGCGCCGCGCGTCGCCGGCGTCGCTGGCGGCGGTGACGCGGAAGCCGCGCTCGCCGAGATAGCGGGAGAGCAGGTCGCGGATGCGGCTGTCGTCGTCGATGACGAGGAGGTGCGGCGCGGCGTCGTCGACCGCGACCTCGCCGGCATTCGCCGCTGCGGCGGTTTCGTCGTTCATTGGCCGATCAGCCTCGCGACCATGTCGCGGTCGTCTTCGTCGACGACCTGACGCAGGAAGAGCTCGGCGCCCTTGCGCTCCTCCGGGGTGAGCGATTCCAGCGCGGTGGCGAGCCGCCTTTCCTGGGGGGCCATCAGCCTGAGGGCGAGGGCGCGGCCGGACTCGGTCGGATAGAGCAGGCGCTGGCGGCGGTCCTGCGGCCCCTGGACCTGCTCGATGAAGCCGCCGTCGATGAGCTGCTTCAGCACCCGGCCGAGGCTCTGCTTGGTGATGTTGAGGATGTCGAGCAGGTCGGCGACGCGGATACCCGGGTGGCGGTTGACGAAATGGATGACCCGGTGGTGGGCGCGGCCGAAGCCATAGGCGGCGAGCACCGTATCCGGATCGGAGGTGAAGTCGCGATAGGCGAAGAAGAGGAGTTCGACGAAGGTGATCTCGGGGCGGTCGTCGACCGACAACGGCTCGGCGATCAGACGACCGGTGCGGCCATGGGGGCGATCGGCCGTCTCACCACTCTTGAAAATTACGTCAGCCATGTTGACATATTTTTTCGCGCTTGTTACTGAAGCAGGCGTTGCCACGAAATAATCGGAGCCGACTCGGGTCGGCCGGGTTGCGATGGCGGTTCCATCAGCACAATATCGACGATCGTGGCGCGACGCAAAAAAGCTCAAACGGCATAAACAGCCGGTGGTCGGTGCCAAAGAGGCCGTTTCGGACGGCCGTTTCAGGGAGATGTAACAATGGCCGCTGCGCCTTTCCACGATCGTCCGGGCGTCATCTGGATGAATGGCGAATTCGTTCCGTGGACGGATGCCAAGGTCCATGTGCTGTCGCATGGCCTGCATTACGGCAGTGGCGTGTTCGAGGGCGAACGCGCCTATGGCGGCGAAATCTTCAAGCTGCAGGAACATACCGAGCGGCTCCACCACTCGGCCGAGATCCTCGGCTTCAAGATTCCGTGGTCGGTCGAGGAGATCAACCAGGTCTCCAACGAGCTGCTCGCCCGGCAGGGGCATGCCGATGCCTATGTCCGCCCGATCGCCTGGCGGGGCAGCGAGATGATGGGCGTCTCGGCGCAGCAGTCGTCGATCAACATGGCGATCGCGATCTGGGAATGGCCGTCCTACTTCAAGCCGGAGGAACGGCTGAAGGGCATCCGGCTCGACATGGCCCAGTATCGCCGCCCGGATCCGGCGACGGCGCCGTCCAAGGCCAAGGCGACCGGCCTCTACATGATCTGCACGCTGTCGAAACACGCCGCGGAAGCCAAGGGCTATGCCGACGCGCTGATGCTCGACTATCGCGGGCGCGTCGCCGAGGCGACCGGCGCCAATGTCTTCTTCGTCCGGGACGGCGAGATCCACACGCCGGTGCCGGATTGCTTCCTCGACGG
>JAGRKY010000493.1:3465-3697 GCA_020442095.1 Bauldia sp. | reverse complement strand
GGTGGATCGGCCCTGCGGTCGGCATCGATCAGACTCCGACCCGCTGCTTGCCCTTGCCGTCCTCGTGCTCGGCGCGGGCGGCCCTGACTTCCTTCCGCTTCGAGACCTCCGGCACGCCGGTCTCCCACCAGGCATCGCCCGGCGTCCACTGATAGGGCTGGACCTTGACGACGATGACCGAGGTGCGGTCCGCCTTCTTGGCGCGGGTGAAGGCCTGCTCCAGCTCGCCGAT
>JAGRKY010000493.1:0-3359 GCA_020442095.1 Bauldia sp. | reverse complement strand
GAGCCCTTGGCGTTCTGCAGGCGGTTGATCACCGCGAAGCCGCCATTGTCCATCACCACGATGATCAGCTTGTGGCCGGTCAGCACCGTCGAATAGATGTCGGAGTTCATCATCAGGTACGAGCCGTCGCCGATCATCGAGATCACGTCGCGATCGGGTTCCGCCATCTTGGCGCCCCAGGCGCCGGAGATCTCGTAGCCCATGCAGGAATAGCCGAACTCGCAGTCGAAGGTGGCGGTGGTCTTGGCCCGCCAGTTCTGGCAGAGCTCGCCCGGCAGGCCACCGGCGGCGGTGAGCGCAAGGTCGGTCGGGTCGCAGATGCGGTTGATCGCGCCGACCACCTGCGCATAGCTCGGCACCTCTGCATTGGTCGGGCCGGAATTCTTGTCGATCAGCGCATTCCAGGCGCCGTATTCCTTGGCGCCCTTCTTCGACCAGGCGTCCGGCGCCCGCCAGTCGGTCAGCGCGTCGGACATCTCCTCGATGCCGACCATGGCGTCGCCGACCACGGCGAGCGAGCGATGCTTGACCGCGTCGAAGCGCGCCGCGTTGAGGCCGATGAAGCGGGCATTCTCCGAGAACAGCGTCCAGGAGCCGGTGACGAAATCCTGCAGCCGGGTGCCGACCGCGAGGATCACGTCGGCCTCGCGGGCGAGCGTGTTGGCGGAGGCCGAGCCGTTGATGCCGACCGGCCCGACATTCATCGGATCGTCGTGGACGAGCGCGGTGCGGCCGTTGATCGTCTCGGCGACCGGCACGTTGTGCTTCTTCGCGAAGGCGGAGACCGCCTGGTTGGCGAGCGACCAGTGGACGCCGCCGCCGGCGATCAGCAGCGGCTTCTTGGCCTTGCGGAGCAGCGACACCGCCTCGCGGATCGCGTCGGCGTCGGGGCGGGCGCGCGGGATGCGGTGCACTGTCTTCTCGAAGAAGGCTTCCGGATAGTCATAGGCCTCGCCCTGCGCGTCCTGGGCAAGGCCGAGGAAGGCCGGCCCGCAGGTCGCCGGGTCAAGCATGGTGGCGACCGCCTGCGGCAGCGAGGTGATGATCTGCTCGGGGCGGCTGATGCGGTCCCAGTAACGGACCACCGGCTTGAAGCAGTCGTTGACGGTGATCGAAGGATCGCCGAACTGCTCGATCTGCTGGAGGACCGGGTCGGGGATGCGGCTGGCGAAGGTGTCGCCGGCGAGGATGAGGATCGGCAGGCGGTTCGCCATGGCGACGCCAGCCGCGGTCACCATGTTGGTGGCGCCGGGGCCGATCGAGGACAGCGAGACCATGATCTGGCGGCGCTTCTTCGCCTTGGCATAGCCGATCGCCGCGAGCGCCATCGACTGCTCGTTCTGGCCGCGCCAGGTCGGGAGGGAGTCCTGCACCGGCTCGAGTGCCTCGCCGAGGCAGGTGACGTTGCCGTGGCCGAAGATCGCGAAGACGCCGGCGAAAAGCGGCACTTCCTCGTGATCGATGACGATCCGCTGCGCGGTCAGGTAGCGGACCAGGGCCTGCGCCATGGTCAGACGGACGGTCTTCATGATTCTTCATCCTCCCCTTCGGTCCCGCGCGATCCGTTGTCCGGTCGCCGCGGAGACAAACAACACTACCGCGCCAGAGACATTCTACACAATCCGAAAACAGAACAAACGTTCTATTCGACGCACGCCGGTCAGAACGCGACCTGATAGTCGACCCAGCCTCCGGTGTGGGCCGACTCCAGCGCCGCGGCGATGAACTGCATCGTCCGGGCGCCGTCCTCGACGGTCGGGAAATCGAGGGCGAGCGGATCGGGCTTCACGCCGAGCTTGCGCGCGACGATCGCTTCGGCGGCGTCGGCATAGAGCACGCCGAAGGCCTCCTGATAGCCCTCGGGATGGCCGATGCCGACCCGGGTCGCGCGCGCCGCCTCGGGCTTCAGCCCCGGCCCGTCGCGCTCGAAGACGATCGCCGGCTCGCCGAGCCGGGTATGGATCAGCTGGTTCGGCGTCTCCTGCGCCCATTCGAGGCTGCCCTTGGCGCAGAAGAGCCGGAAATAGAGGCCGTGGACCGCGCCGGCGCCGGCCTGGGTCACCCACATCATGCCCGGGGCGTTGTTCTCGAGCCTGAAAAGGATGGCGGCATAGTCGTCTGCGGTGCGGCCGGGAACCACGGCGGTGACGTCGGCGGTCAGTCGCGAAAGGTCCTGGCACGAGACGAAACGGGCAAGGTGATGGGCGTGGCTGCCGATGTCGCCGAGGATCAGCGACTCGCCGACCCGGGCCGGGTCGAAATGCCAGTTCCCTTCCTGCCCCTGCTCGGTCGGGGTCAGCGCCGCGTTGTGCCCTTGCACATATTCGACCTCGAGCATCCGGACCTCGCCGAGGTCGCCGTCGCGGACCATCGCCATCGCCTGGCGCACCATCGGGAAGCCCGAATAGTTGAACGTCTGGCAGAAGACGACGCCGGCCGCGTTGACCCGGGAGACGAGGTCGCGGGCGTCGTGGAGATTGGTGGTCAGCGGCTTGTCGCAGATAATGTCGAGGCCGTTCTCCAGCGCCATCAGCGAGAGCCGGTAATGGCTGTCGTTCGGCGTCATGATCGCGATCACGTCGATGCCGTCGTCGCGCGCCTTCTCCCCTGCGAACAGCTCTTCCGCCGTTCCATAGGCGCGGTCCTCGGCGACGCCGATCGCCATTCCCTCCCGCTTCGAGCGCTCGGGATCGGAAGAAAGCACCGAGGCGACGACCTCGTAGTTGTCGTCCATGCGCGCCGCGGCGCGATGCACCGGACCGATGAACGAGCCCGGCCCGCCGCCGATGACGCCGAGGCGCAACCTCCTGCCAAACTTGGCGATGGTGTAGCTCATGGTTCCTCCGTAGTTTCATGCTTCCGTGGACAGTCGTCGTCCGGTGCTTCAAATCGGACGCCGCAGCGAGGAAGCGATCCGTGGCTTTCTACGTCTATATCCTCGCCAGCAGAAGGAACGGCACGCTGTACACCGGCATGACCGACGATCTCGCGCGACGGATGCGAGAGCATCGGGCTGGCGTCTTGCCGGGGTTTACCGCGCAATACGATGTGAAGACTCTCGTCTGGTACGAAGTCCATCAGACCCGAGAGACCGCCTTCGATCGGGAACGGCAGTTGAAGAAATGGCGGCGCAAATGGAAGCTGCAGCTCATCGAGGAGCTGAACCCGGGTTGGCGTGACCTGGTTGCGCCAGGCTGGGTCGCGTGACGCTCGTCCGTTCACTCCACCTATCCACCGCTCATTCCCGCGCACGCGGGAATCCAGACTTTGAAGGGCTCGACGCGGCCCGGAGGAGCAGGGGTTTGCGCTCAGGGACCGAGCGACGCGCAGTCCGAACTGGATTCCCGCGTGCGCGGGAA
>JAGRKY010000492.1 GCA_020442095.1 Bauldia sp. | reverse complement strand
TCGGGAAAATTCCGCGGGAAGACGACGTAGTCGAAATCGTCCCTGATCCGCCAGGCGTTGTTGACGGCGACGGTGGTCAGGCCGCCAAGATCGGAGTCGCGAAGCGCGACCACGTCCGGCGCGCTGCCCGCCAGGAGAACGATCCGCCGCCGGCCGACCGCCGACCACGGCCACCGGCCGGTGGCGACGTCAAAGGGCGGCACCGTGGAGGTCAGGTGGCCCGTCTCCGTCACGGTGTCCCACGCCCCGAGCGGACAAGCCCATTCGCCGAAGAAACGACGGGCTTCCCGGAAGAAACCTCACTCCGGATCCCCGTGTCCGCGATACGCGCAGTCTGCCGAAAATGCCGCCGTTCCCGTCGGGCCGATTGCGGGTCGGGATACGTCTCGAGGCTATTCCTCATCGAATGCACAACACGCCTTTTCACATCGCGAGGCAGCCACTGGTTCGGCCCAGTTTCGCCGCCGCAATCTGCCAAACTCGCGAATACGTTACAAGGCACGTCCGGGCCGCACGCCGGCTTGTCGAGACCGGCCTCTATGGGTGGGTCGGACGGTATTGCGCATAGCGCTCGACGGCGGCAACCAGCAGCGGGGCCTCGTCACTGCCAGGGAGGTCATGGAGTGTCGCCGCTGCAATCGGCCTGAGCGCTGCCGCGGCGATAATCAGGTCCGGGCGGCTGTGGCGCGCCCCTTCGACGATCAGGCCATAGACGCCCTCGTTGAGAAGGACTTCGTCGACCGCCCGGGGCGCCTTGATCAGGTCGGCATTCGTGAGGCCGCTTGACGCGACGATTTCCGACCATCGCGCCAGGAACCTGCTGCGCGTCTCCTCGTCGGCCTGCGCAACCGTGACATAGGGGAAGCCGAAGAAGACGTGCTGGATGTATTGGGAGAGCGTGAAGCGGAAATGGTAGTTCAGCGGATGGCCGGGCTCGGCCGCGCCCCGTTCCCGGAACAGGCTGACCGCTTCCGCGAAATTTCGGGTGTGATTCTCTACGTCGCCGATGGACTTCGCCCGCCGCGCCGTCGAATTGCCGCGGACCCGGTAGACCAGGCCCCTGTCCGGAGACGTCGATATCGACGAGGCGCCGATGAGCGCCTTCAGCAGAAAGGGGCGCTCCTCCCACTGCGTCGTGGTGAACCGGATCCGGTTGTCGTTGAGGAAGTCGCGGCGATAGAGGAAGTTCCAGAAATGACGGTTATGCAGGATTTCCGGCCGGTCGGCGAAGCGCACCCGGCGGAGCGCTTCGCTGAAGTGCTTCTCGATCTTGTCCTGCCTTTGCCGCGGCGGGGTGCCGTCCTCCATCTCCACGAGTTCGAAGGACTTCCCTGTCCGCACCATGTCGGCCTCGTCCTCACGCGCGATGGAGACGAGACGGCTCAGCAGATCCGGATCATCGAGATAGTCGTCGCCGTCGATGAACAGCACATAGGTTCCGCGCGCCTCGTCGAGAGCCCGGTTGCGGGCGAATCCCTGCCCGACATTCTCGCTCAGAACGATCGGCCGGATGCGCGGATCGTCGGCAGCCAACCGGTCGACGATGCCTTGCGAATTGTCGGGACTGCAGTCGTTGACAGGAATGATCTCGATGTTCCGCAGCGTCTGCGACTGAACCGAGGCCATGCATTCCTCGATCCAGGCTTCGACACCATAGACGGGGATAACGACCGACACTTCGGGGACAGCCGTGTCGGAACTGACGATGGGCGTCGGCTGATGGGAACTACGGCGCATGATACAGCCCGGGACCTTTTCCAGCGTCGTTCCTCGGCGGAATCTGGGGCAGAATTGCGTATGGACCACCTGGAGAGGCGGAGCCTGCCGATGCGTCTTTCCGTTCGGCCCTGCGGCCGCCGGTCGTTTGGAACGTCATTCAGCCCAGCCGTGCTGTGGTCATCGATCCGGTGTCCTCCCCGGACGCCGGGCCCGGTGCGACCTTTTAGGACGGAGATACCAAGGGCCACAAGGGCCGGCATCCGCGGGTTGACATGGGTAGGCCCGATAATCTTGATGTAGCGCCCCTAACATCAGCGCCGATCGAGAGCATCCCCTTTTGCGAACCGCCGCATCCGACGAAAAACAACCCGCTCTCACTGCGCCGGAAATCCGCAAGATGCCGGAGATGCTCGCCACGGGCGACACCCGGGGGCCCGATTTCTTCTGCATCGGCGCCCAGAAGGGTGGCACCCGCTGGCTGTTCGACCAGCTCGATCATCATCCCGGTTTCTGGATGCCGCCGATCAAGGAG
>JAGRKY010000491.1 GCA_020442095.1 Bauldia sp. | reverse complement strand
CCTTCTGGGTCGCCCAGCAGATCCTTGCCGGCAAGGAAGTCCCGAGCGACATGGTGATGCCGCTCCTGGTCATCAACGGCGACGAGCTCCAGGCCTGGCTGACCAACACGCCGGAAGGCGGCGTCGCGACGCCGGTCTATTCGCAGGACTATGCGGTCAACCTGATCGACGCGACGATCGCCGGCAAGGACGTGCCGCCGCCCGAGGCGCCTGCCGTGAAGAAATGACAAAGCCTGCCCGGTCGTTGATCGTCACCGGCAACGTCGGGAAGACCTTTGGCTCTGTCCATGCATTGAACGGGGTGGACTTCACGGTCCACCCCGGACGCATCGTGGCGGTGATGGGTCACAACGGCGCCGGCAAGTCGACCCTGATGCAGATCATCGCCGGCACGCTCGCCCGCGATAGCGGCGTGATGGAGATCGACGGCCGGCCGGTGACCGACGCCTATGACGTGGAAGAGGCACATGCCCATGGCATCCGCTGCGTCTTCCAGGAACTCTCGCTCTGCCCGAACCTGACCGTCACGGAGAATGCCCGCATCGTCCACAAGTCGCTGCGCGGCTGGAACTGGCGGGCGAAGGCGCGGGCGCTGATCCGCGCCAGGCTCGACGAGATCTATCCCGGCAACCGCGTCGATACCGAGCGGCCCGTCGGCAGCCTGCCGATCGGCCAGCGCCAGATGGTCGAGACGGCGCGCGCCTTCACCGAAACCGACCGGCTGGTGCGCGTGGTCATCCTCGACGAGCCGACCTCGGCGCTCGATGCCAGCGCCGCCGAGCAGCTCCTCGCCTATATCCGCAAAGCCAGGGACAAGGGCATTGCCATCCTCTTCATTTCGCACCGGATGGACGAGATCTTCGGCCATACCGACGAGATCGTCGTGATGCGCGACGGCAAGGTCGTCGGCAGCGGGCCGACCGCCGACTTCACCGCCCCGGCGCTGATCGAGATGATGGGGATGGTCGAGACGCCGATCGCGCATCAGGCAGCCGCGAAGGCGGCCGGCGAGGCGGCGGTGCGCGTCTCCGAAGGCGGGCTGCAGGCCCGGGCCGGCGAAGTGGTCGGCCTCGCCGGCCTTGCCGGCCACGGCCAGCGCGAGCTGCTGCTCAGCGTCTTCGACAAGCTCTCCGCCCGTCGGCGCGGTGGGGGCGACACTGTCGCCTTCGTTGCCGGCGACCGCCAGACGGAGGGGCTGTTCCCGCTCTGGTCGGTCGCCCGCAACATCTCGACCGGCGTGAAGTCGATCGCCCGCCGCGGCGTCATCAACCTCCGCCGGGAGGCGGGCATCGCCGAGGAGTGGCGGCAGCGATTCTCGATCCGTGTCGCCGATCTCGAGGATCCGGTGACCGGGCTCTCGGGCGGCAACCAGCAGAAGGTCATCGTCGCCCGGGCCTTCGCCCATGCCGCCGACGTCGTCCTCCTCGACGACCCGCTGCGCGGCGTCGATGTCGGGACCAAGCGCGAACTCTACCGGATCGTCCGCGATGCGGCGGACAGTGGCCGCACCTTCCTCTGGTACACGACCGAGATCGCCGAACTGGAGAATTGCGACGTCGTCTATGTCTTCTATCGCGGTGCGATCGCGGCGGTCATTCCACGTGCCGAACTGACCGAGCAGCGGGTGATCGAGGCCTCCTTCGGCCGGGAGGCGGACAATGCAACCTGACGTAACGATCTCGAGCCCGATCGCGCGATGGCGCTCGGGCCTGTCGTTCCGCGTCGTCTTGCCCGCGGTCGGCCTGGCGATCATGCTCGCCGCCATCTTCATCCGCCAGCCGGCCGCCGCGAGCTATTTCGGTATCAGCCTGATCCTCGCCTATGCCATGCCGCTGGTCTTCGTCACCATGGCCCAGCTCTTCATCATGGCGGCCGGCGACATCGATCTCGGCATCGGTCCCTTCGTGTCGCTGGTGATGTGCGTGTCCTGTGCCTTCCTCGCGCCGGAACCGCTGCTCGGGATCGTCGCGCTTGCCGCCTGCGTCCTCGCCTATGCCGGCCTCGGGGCGCTCATCCATTTGCGGCAGCTGCCGTCGATCGTCGCGACGCTCGGCGCGTCCTTCCTGTGGTACGGCCTCGCCCTGACGATCTTCCCGACGCCGGGCGGCGCCGCTCCCGAATGGATCGTCGCCTTCATCCCCTGGAAGCCGCCGCTGGTGCCGCTGCCGATCCTGGTCGCGATTGTCTGCGCCATCGTCTGCCACCTGCTGCTGATGCGCGGCGCCTTCGGCACGGTGCTTCGCGGCTTCGGCGGCAACCCCAGGGCCATCGCCCGGGCCGGCTGGTCGCCGCTCGCCATGCGGGTCGTGCTCTACACGATGGCCGGCATCTCGGGCGTCATCGGCGGGCTCCTGCTCTCGGGGCTGTCGACGACCGGCGATGCCAATGTCGGCGGCAACTATACCCTCCAGTCGATCGCGGCCGTGATCATCGGCGGCGGCCAGTTCTCCGGTGGCGTCGTCTCGCCCATCGGCGCGGTGATGGGAGCGCTGATCATCCTGCTCACGGGGTCGCTCCTCTCCTTCGCGGATATCTCCCCCAACTGGCAGCTTTCGGTACAGGGGATCATCCTGATCGTCGTGCTGTCGCTGCGCCGCTTCGCGAGGACGGCATGACCGTCGCGCGCACCCGCCGCTGGTTCGTCGAGCGGCCGTGGATCTGGTCCTTCGTCATCGCCCTCGGGCTGTGGCTGACGATCCTCGTCGTCGCGCAAGGCCGCGGCGGCTTCACCGTCGTCTCGGCGGCGCTGGAATTCGCGACCTTCTATGTCGTCGTCGGCCTCGGCCAGATGCTGGTCATCGCGGCCGGTCCCGGCAACATCGACCTGTCGATCCCGGGCGTGATGACCTTCACCGCCTATGTCGCGATGAGCATCATGGGCGGCGGCGACGTCGGGATGCTTCAGGGGCTCGCCGCCGGTCTTCTCGTCGGGGTGGCGACCGGCGCGGTCAATGCCTTTCTCATCCGCGCCGTGGCCATCCCGCCGATGATCGCGACGCTCGCCACCGGCTTCGTGCTGCATTCGATGGCGAGCGCCTATTCGCGGCTGACCTCGGCAAAACCGTCGCCGATGCTTTCCGACCTGATGGCGAGCCGGCTGTTCGGCATCCCCTGGACGTCGGTGATCATCCTGGTCGTCACGCTGGTGATCGGCCAGATGCTGCTGCGGACCACCTTCGGGCGGTCGATCCTCGCCGTCGGCCAGAGCCCGCCCGCGGCGCATCTCTCGGGGATCAGGGTTGGCCCGACGCTCGTCGCGGTCTATGTCATCTCCGGCATCTTCGCTTCGCTTGCCGGCATCATGCTCGCGGTCTTCGCCGGCGGCGCGTCGCTCGAGATGGGAAGCGACTTCATTCTCATGTCGATCGCCGTCGTCGTGCTCGGCGGCACCGCGATCAGCGGCGGGCGGGCGGTGCCGATCGGGATCTGGGGCGCGGCGACACTGCTCCAGCTCCTGGTGACGTTGCTCAATGTTCTGGGTGTCGCCAACGGCCTCCGTCATGCGATCACCGGGATCGTCATCATCGCCGTGCTGGCGATCGCGAGCGGCAGGCTGCGTTCATAGGGAAGGACGACAATGGCGGGTGCCGGCTATACGCTTCTCTCCAATGCGAACTCGCCGTTCAGCCGCAAGGCGCGGATCGCGATCGGCCTGCTGGGGCTCGGGACGGGCGTGACGGTCGAGGCCGTCGACACGGTCAATCCCTCGCCGGACTTCCTCGCCAGGGTGCCGCTTGGCAAGATCCCGGCGCTGCTGACGCCGGAGGGCGGCGCGATCTTCGACAGCCGGGTGATCCTCGCCTTCCTCGACGGTCTTGCCGGCGGCGGCCGGATCGTCCCGCCGGACCCCGCGGATGCGATCAGGGCCGAGACCCTCCAGGCGCTTGCCGACGGCATCATGGATGCGGCCGTGCTCGGCGTCTACGAGGGGCGGTTTCGTCAGGAGAACGAGCGGAGCACATCCTGGGTGGCGCGCCAGATGGACAAGGTGCGGCGGGCGCTCGATGCGCTCGAGGCCGATCTCCCGGCCGATCGCACCTCGGTCGGCGAGATTTCGCTCGCCTGTGCGCTCGGCTATCTCGATCTCCGGTTCGGCGGCCTGTGGCGGGCCGACCATCCAGGGCTTGTCGCCTGGCTCGACCGCTTCGCCGCGGCCGTCCCGGCCTTCGCCGAGACGGCGCCGGGCTGACCCGGCGATCTCCGGCGAGCGGCACTACGGCGTGCCGAGTTCCCGCCACATGTCGTCCCGGGGCTGGTAGCCGGTCAGCTTCGTCGTCGTCTCGATATCCCAGGGCATGCCGGTGTTGGCCGACATGCCGTTGACCAGGATGCCGGGGCCTGGCCAGGTCGCGGCGTCGGCGAGGATCGTCCGCTCGACGAGATGGACGAAGTCGCGGTTGGAAAGCCACATATTGCGGAACCAGCGCAGGTCGCGCTCGCCCTCCGCGTCGCGATTCGCGTCGACCGGCTCGATGAAGCCCGTCGCGCTGATCGTCCCGGGCAGGTTGTCGCCGGGCTGGCACCAGCCGATCCGGATCGCGACCGTCGAGATCGCGCCACCGGAATCGAGCGCCATTTCGCGGCATGCCCGCTCGCCGGCAAACTTGGCGACCGCATAGGCGATCGAATTCGAATAGGTGCCGTCGGCTCCGCGGGTCCGGGTTCCGGGCATTGGCGGGGTGGCGGCATCGAGCGAGCCGGGCGCCAGCGTCCCGGAAACTTCCTTGTAGCCGCCCATCACGTGATTGGACGAGGCGAAGACGAAGCGCGACACGCCCGCGTGTCTGGCGACGTCGAGCATCCTCAGCGTCAGGTCGATGCTGACCGCCGAATCCGTCCAGCTCGCGTCCGGGTAGGGGGTCTGGGCGGCGAGGTGGACGACGGCGTCGACGCCGTCGATGGCGGCCGCGAGGCGATCGTCGCCATGGTCGACGATGTTGCAGGAGACGGCGGTGACCTTGTCGGCGGTCGTATCGAGTTCGTTCTGGGGGCCGTGGACCAGGCCGACGACTTCGCTGCACCAGTCGCAGCCGGCGAGGTGCCGCGCGACCTTGCTGCCAAGGTTGCCGTTCGCGCCGGTGATGAGCACGCGTTTCGGTGTTGAAGTCATGGCTGGGGATTCCTCCGACGCATCGTTGTCAAAACAGGCAGGACCCGCCGTCAGGCGCCGTCCTGCTGGTGGCAGCCTATACCCGGCGACGGACGGGCGCGCCATTTGACATGGGTCGAATCCAGATCGCAAACTAATATTGCTGTGTCTTTATATGATGTCTCGAATTCTCTCAGGATAAAAAACATCAAATAATGATGTCTATTTTAGAATTTGACACAAGTGGACCCGTCTGCTTAACACGGACGTGCCTGCTCCATCCTCGCCTGGCTGCGCCAGCCATGCCGATGGGAATGGCGAAAAGGGAGGAAGCCACGATGAGACAGATTCTTTCTGCGGCGGCGGTAGCTGCTGCATTTCTTGCGAGTCCCGCCCTGGCGGAAGACGTGAAGATCCTTTCGCCGAGCGACGTGATCACCCCGGCCGATCCGGCCGACGCGAAGGGGCTCCGGTTCGGCTACACGACGATGGACCTGCTCAACCCGTATTTCGTCGAGGTTGCGCGCGGCATGGAAGATCGTGCCGACGAACTCGGCATCGCCCTGACCGTCCATGACGGCAAGTCCGACGCCGCGGCGCAGCTTTCGGCCGCCGAGAATTTCATCGCCGACAAGATGGACGCCATGATCCTCGCGCCGATCGCGCCGGAATCGATGGTGCCGGTCGTCGACGAGGCCCACGCGGCGGGGATGACGGTGATCAACTCGCCGCAGCGCATCCCCAATGCCGATGCCTGGTACAGCGTCGCCGAGTTCGAATATGGCAAGGCGATCGGCGACATCGCCGGCAAGTACATCACCGACAAGCTTGGCGGCACCGCCAAGGTCGCGCTCCTGACCTATCCGGAAGTGCCGACGCTGATCGATCGCGGCAACGGCATCAAGGCCGGGCTCGCCGAGTTCGCGCCGAATGCCGAGATCGTCGCCGAACAGTCGGCGCTGACCCCGGACAAGGGATCGACCGCGGCCGAGACCATCCTCCAGGCCCATCCCGACGCCCGGGTCTTCGTCGGCGTCAACGATGCCGGCGTGCTCGGCGCCTATGAGGTGATCAAGGCCATGGGACTGCCGGAGGACGAGTTCGCCCTGTTCGGCCTCGACGCCACCAAGGAGGCCGTCGATCACATCAAGGCCGGCGGGATGTACAAGGCGACCGTCGACATCACCCCCTACGAGGTCGGCCGCAACACGATCGACCTGACGGTCAAGGTCATCAAGACCGGGCCGATCGAGGGTCTGATCAAGTTCGACATGTCTCCCGTCATGCAATGACCGCGAGGCGGGCCGGCCGGAACGGGCCGGTCCGTCCTTCCTGCAGGGGAGGGGAAATGCAACGTCCCATTCTCTCACTTGAGCATGTGTCGAAGAGCTATCCCGGCGTCGTCGCGCTCGACGACGTCACGCTGACGCTCCTGCCCGGCGAGGTGCTCGGGCTTGTCGGCGAGAACGGCGCGGGCAAGTCGACGCTGATCAAGATCATCACCGGTGCGACCCGGCCCGATGCCGGGACCGTGCGGCTCGACGGCGCGGAGATGACGCACACGAGTCCCGCCAGCGCCATCGAGGCCGGGGTCAGCGCGATCTACCAGGAGTTCTCGCTCTTCCCGGAGCTGACGGTCGCCGAGAATCTCTTCTATGGCCGCGAACTGAAACGTGGGCCGTTCCTCGACCGGCGCCGGATGAACGAGGAGGCCCGCGGCCTGCTCGGACGGGTCGGCGCGGCGATCAGCCCGAATGTCCTGGTCAGGGATCTCAGCGTCGGCCACCAGCAGCTTGTCGAGCTCGCCAAGGCGATCTCGCGCCGCGCCCGGGTGCTGATCATGGACGAGCCGACGGCGCCGCTGACCAATCGCGAGGTCGATTTCCTCTATCGCGCAGTGCGGGCGCTTGCCGCGGAAGGCGTCTCGATCCTCTACGTCTCCCACCGGCTCGAGGAGATCTTCGATCTCTGCGACCGGGTGATGGTCCTGCGCGACGGGCGCCACGTGCGCACCGCGCCGATCGCCGAGCTCGATCGCAACCTCCTGATCGAGCTGATGGTCGGCCGCACCCTCGACGAGGAGTTTCCGCCGTCGCGCGCCACGCCCGGCCCCGTCGTCCTCGATGTCCGCAACCTCAGGTCCGAGGCGGTCGACGATGTCTCCTTCCAGGTCCGGGCTGGCGAGATCCTTGGAATCGGCGGCCTGGTCGGCGCCGGCCGCACGGAGACGGCGCGGCTGATCTTCGGCGCGGACAAGCGGACCGGCGGCGAGATCCGGATCGACGGCGAGGTCCGCGCCATCGACGCGCCCCTGTCGGCGATCCGCGACGGCATCGGCCTCGTCCCGGAAGACCGCAAGCACCAGGGCGCTCTGCTCGGCCAGAATATCCGTTTCAACATTGTCTATGCGGCGCTCGGCTCGATATCGCGCTGGGGATTCGTCCGCCGCGGCGAGGAGCAGAAGGCGGTCGATGGCCAGGTCCGCGCGCTGCGGATCAAGACGCCGTCGATCGACCAGGACGTCTCGAACCTCTCGGGCGGCAACCAGCAG
>JAGRKY010000490.1 GCA_020442095.1 Bauldia sp. | reverse complement strand
TGATGCCGATCGTCGCCTCGATGGGCGGCAACGCCGGTACCCAGGCGATGACCGTGACCGTCCGGGCGATCGCCACCCGTGACATCGCGGCGCGGGCGGCCCACCGGGTGATCGGCCGCGAAGCGGCGGTGGGGCTCATCAACGGCCTCGCCGTCGCCCTCTGTGTCGGGCTTGGCGCGGGGCTGTGGTTCGAGTCGCCGGCACTCGGCACGGTCATTGCGATCGCTCTGATCGTCAACATCGTCGTCGCTGGCCTGGTTGGCGCGACGATTCCCCTGGCGCTCGACCGTTTCGGCATCGATCCGGCGGTGGCGTCTGGCGTCATCCTGACCGCCGTGACCGATGTCACCGGCTTCTTCGTCTTCCTCGGCCTTGCCGGCTGGTGGTTCGGATTCCTCTAGCGAGGCGAAACCCGCCGCTCTCGCCATGTTTCACCGGTGAGCAATTGTTTATTCGCGCCTCCGGCGGCGCCGTCTAAATTCTCAGCCGATTCGATAACAGGTACTGATTTGCAGGGGATGGCGCCCGGTAATGCCGGCGGAAGGTGAAGTGAAGGTCGGCGTCGTCGGCCTCGGCTATTTCGGGTCGCACCACGCGCGCCATTATGCGGCCCATCCCGGGGCGACGCTTGTCGGGGTGGCCGATGCCGATCCGGAACGGTCGGCCACCGCCGCGCAGAGGTTCGATGCAGCGCCGTTCGGGGATCATCACGCATTGATCGGGCAGGTCGAGGCAGTGTCGGTAGCGGTTCCCACCTCGCTTCATCACAAGGTTGCCGGCGATCTGATCGATGCCGGCATCCACGTCTTCGTCGAGAAGCCGATCGCCAGCGATGCCGGGGAGGCCGCGGATCTCGTCGCGCGCGCCCGGGCCAGGGGCGTCGTCCTGCAGGTCGGCCATATCGAGCGCTATGCGCCGGCTTTCCGCGCGCTGCTCAATAGGGTCGAGGCGCCGCGGCTGGTCGAATGCGTGCGGCATGCGACATGGAGCGGCCGCGCCACCGACGTCGATGTCGTGCTCGATCTCATGATCCACGATATCGACCTGGCCCTGACCGTTGCGGCTTCGCCGGTCGTCTCGGTTGCCGCCTCGGGGACGTCGGTTGCTACCGAGACCAACGATGTCGCCGAAGCGCGCCTCGTCTTCGAGAATGGCGTCGTCGCCAGGCTGGCGGCAAGCCGTGTCGCAGCCAGTCCCGAACGCTCGGTCTGCGTTGCCGAGACGGGCCGTTATCTCGCGGCCGACCTTGCCGGCCAGACGCTGTCGATCGTCACCGGCATCCAGGGCGCGGCCACCACCGAGTCGGTGACGCTCGCCGCCGCCGATAATCTCGGGTCCGAAATCAATGCCTTCCTCGAAAGCGTCCGCAGCGGCGAGGCGCCGCCGGTCGACGGGGTGGCCGGACTCGACGCTATGAAAGTCGCTGATATGATCCTCGCCGAAATTGCCAAGGGGCGCGTTTCGTCGCCCGATACCTCGAATGGAGTTCCTGCGTAATGCCGTCGGTCGGTACCGCATCTGTGCTCCCGGCCGCGAATGACGACCGGATTGCCCTTTTCGACCTCCAGCGCCAGAAGGCGCGGCTCGAGGGTGAGATCAAGGCGAGGATCGACGCGGTCCTCAACCATGGCCAGTTCATCCTCGGCCCGGAAGTGACGCTGCTCGAGGAGCGGCTGGCGCGCTTCGCCGGGGCCGATCACGCGATCGCGGTGTCGAGCGGGCGCGACGCGCTGATGATCGCCCTGATGGCGATGGGCGTGAAGCCGGGCCACGCGGTCTTCGTGCCGGCCTTCACCTTCGCCGCGACCGCGGGCGCGGTTGCTTCGATCGGGGCGAGCCCGGTCTTCGTCGACGTCGATGCGGACAGCTTCAACATGGATCCGGCGGCGCTGGAGGAGGCGATCTCTTCCGTCGTCAAGGCCGGGAAGCTGATTCCGCGCGTCGTGATGCCGGTCGACCTCTACGGCCTGCCGGCGGACTATCCGGCGATCAGCGCGGTGGCGAACCGCCATGGCCTGATGATCCTCGCCGACGCCGCCCAGAGCTTCGGTGGCGAGCTTGGCGGGCGGCGGACCGGTGCGCTGGCGCCGATCTCCGCGACCAGCTTCTATCCGACGAAGCCGCTCGGCTGCTACGGCGACGGCGGCGCGAT
>JAGRKY010000489.1 GCA_020442095.1 Bauldia sp. | reverse complement strand
AACGGCATGCTGCTGTCGCCCGAGACCCGGCTGGTCGCCGCCTTCGACCACCGCGACATCTTCATCGATCCCGCCCCCGACCCGGCGGCGAGCTTCGCCGAGCGGCAGCGGCTGTTCGAGCTGCCGCGGTCGAGCTGGCAGGACTATGACAAGGCAAGGATCTCGGCCGGTGGCGGCGTCTTCTCGCGCAAGGAGAAGTCGATCCCGCTGAGCCCGGAGATGAAGGCGCTGCTCGACCTCCCGGGCGACAAGGCGACGCCGAACGCGATCCTCAGGGCGATCCTCAAGGCGCGGGTCGACCTGCTCTTCTTCGGCGGCATCGGGACATTCGTCCGCGCCAAGGACGAGGGGCCGGACAAGGTCGGCGACCGGGCGAATGACGCGATCCGGGTCACCGGCGGCGAGCTCCGGGCGCGGGTCGTCGGCGAAGGCGGCAACCTCGCCATGACCCAGCTGGCGCGGGTCGAATACTGCCTCGCCGGCGGGCGCTGCAATTCGGACGCGATCGACAATTCGGCCGGGGTCAACACCTCGGACGTCGAGGTCAACATCAAGATCGCGCTGGGCCGGGCGATGCGCGAAGGCCGGCTCGATGCGAAGCGCCGGGACAAGCTGCTCGCCTCGATGACCGACGAGGTCGCGGCGCTGGTGTTGCGCAACAACTATCTCCAGACGCTCGCCATCTCGCTCGCGGTGGCGCGCGGCTTCGAGCATTTCGGCTACCAGCGCCGGCTGATCCAGGATCTCGAACGGCGCGGCGTCCTCGACAGGACGGTCGAATCGCTGCCCGACGAAGGCACGCTCGGCGAGCGCCAGACCGCCGGCAAGCCGCTGACCCGGCCGGAGATCGGCGTGCTCATCGCCTATACCAAGATCGTGCTTTTCGACCAGCTGCTCGACGGCAAGGTCGCCGACGACACGACGCTCGACGACGAGCTCTTCCGGTATTTCCCGGCGAAGATGCGGGAGGCCTACGGCCAGGACATCGAGGCTCATCGGCTCCGGGCGGAGATCATCGCGACGATGATCGCCAATTCCATGGTCAACCATGGCGGGCCGACCTACACCATCCAGGTCGGCGACCGGACGGGCGCCGCGCCGATCGATATCGCCCGGGTCTATGTCATCCTCCGCGAGGCCTTCGGCATCCGCCAGCTCAACGCGGCGATCGACGCCCTCGACAATGTCGTCTCCGGCGCGACCCAGCTCCAGCTCTACAAGGCGGTGCAGGATCTCATCCTGGCGCGGACGACATGGTTCCTGCGCAACGTCTCGCTCGCTGAGGGGATCGGGACGATCGCGGCGGCCTATGGCAAGTCGGTGTCGGCGATGGCCGGGATGCTCGACCGGCTGCTGCCGGAGCGGACCGCGACACGTCTGGCGGAGACGATCGCGGGCTATCATGCCGCCGGCGTGCCCGAGCAACTCGCGGTGGCCGTGGCGCGGCTGCCGATCCTCGCCGCGGCGACCGACATCCACCTCGTCGCCGAGGCGACCGGCCAGCCGCTCAAGGTCGCGGCCGAGGCCTATTACGAGGTCGCCGAACGCGCCCGGATCGACGGCGCGACGCGGCGGGCCGAAGCGATGCCGGTCACCGACTATTTCGACGGACTGGCGCGCGAGCGGGCGCTCGAGATGCTCGCCGCGGCCCATCGTCAGATCGCGATCCAGGTGATCAGGGCCGGTGGCGTCGAGGCGTGGCGGACCGCCCATGCCGCAGCCATCGAACGCAGCCTCGACATCGTCTCGGGCGCGGCCGACAGCGAGGAGATGACGCTGTCGCGGATCACGGTGGTCGCCAACCTGCTTGCCGACCTCGCGGCGATCTGAGCCGCGCGTCCCAGGCGCAGGCTTCCGGAGCGGCGGGCTGTCGGACTAAGCTGCGGCTCCATGGCGAGTCGGGGACCAGGCGAGGTGCAGCGAATCGTCGAATACGAGGCCGGGCGCCGTCCGGTCGGCCGGTCGGCAATTGCCGGCTGGTTGCTTTTCGACTGGGCGACCCAGCCCTTCTTCACACTGGTCACCACCTTCGTCTTCGCGCCCTTCTTCGCGGCCCATCTCGCCGCGACCCCGGTCGAGGGGCAGTCGCTGTGGGGGTATGCGACCGGCGTCGCGGGGCTGATCATCGCGCTGACCTCCCCGCTGCTCGGCGCGATCGCCGACGCGACCGGCGCGCGGAAGCCGTGGATCGCCGGATTCTCGGTGCTGCTGGTCGCGGGGTCCGTTCTCCTGTGGTGGACGGCGCCGGGGACGCCGGGGGCGGTGACGGTCGCGCTTGCCGGCTTCGTCGTCGCGACGATCGGCGCCGAATATGCGACGGTCTTCAACAACGCGATGATGCCGGACCTCGTCGACCGCGACCGGCTCGGCCGGTTGTCGGGCAACGGCTGGGCGATCGGCTATGTCGGCGGGCTGGTCAGCATCGTCATCACCCTCGGGCTGATGGTCGGCGATCCGGTGACCGGCAAGACGCTGTTCGGCATGGCGCCGATCCTCGGGCTCGACCCGGCGGTCTTCGGCGGCGACCGCGCGTCGGGGCCGTTCTCGGCGATCTGGTACGTCGTCTTCGTGATCCCGATGTTCCTCTTCGTGCCGGATGCGCCGCGCCGCGAGCGGTTCCTTCCCGCGATCCGCTCCGGATTCAGGGGGCTTGCCCGGACCGTTTCCCAGCTCGGCCGGCATACCAATGCGGCACGCTACCTGCTGGCGCGGATGATCTATACCGACGGGCTGGTGGCGCTCTTCGCCTTCGGCGCGATCTATGCCGCCGGGATCTTCGGCTGGACCTCGATCGAGCTCGGGCTATTCGGCATCCTGCTTCTCCTCACGGGGACGGCCGGCGCGGTGATCGGCGGGCGGGTCGACGACCACGTCGGGCCGAAGCGGCTGATCCTCGGCTGCCTCGTCCTCCTGACGCTGGCCGCGATCGGAATCCTGTCGGTCGATACGACCCACGTCGCTTTCTTCATTCCGGTCCCGCAGAGTGACGGCGGCCTCTTCGCCGCGCCCGGCGAGAAGGTCTATCTCGTCCTCGGCGGGGTGATCGGCGCAGTCGCCGGGCCGATCCAGGCGGCGGGGCGGACGCTGCTCGTCCGGGTGAGCCCGCCGGGGCAGGTGACGCAGTTCTTCGGCCTTTACGCGCTTTCCGGCAAGGTAACGAGCTTCGTCGGCCCTCTCGCCGTCGGCGCGCTGACAGCGTATTCAGGAAGCCAGAGAATCGGCATTTCGATCCTGCTGGTATTCTTCATCGCAGGCGGCCTGATTCTCACGAGGGTGAACGAGGACGGATGAAACGCGCGACAGGACCGATGCCGGGGCCGGGCTTGCGGCCGGCGGGCCCGCCCGGGCAGCTGGAACGGGCGCTGGCGACGGCCGCGAACCTGATCGGCGCCGGCAAGTATCGCGCCGCGATCCGCGAGGTCAGCCGCCATGCCGACGCGCTGAAGCATCCGACCGGCCAGAACATCCTCGGCAATGCCCATCTCCGCGCCGGCGATGCGGAGGCGGCGCTGACGGCCTTCGACGCGGCGCTGGCGCTGGCGCCGCAATTTCCCGAGGCACATTGCAGCCGCGGCGCCGCCCTGCAGGAACTCGGACGGCTCGAGGAGGCGCTCGCCGCCTTCGACCGCGCAATCACGCTGCGCGCCGCCTATCCGCTTGCCCATTTCAACCGCGGCAACGCGCTGAAGGCGCTCGGCCGCACCGACCAGGCGGTGATCGCATATGACAGGGCGGCGCGGCTCGAGCCGGGCTTCGCCGATGTCCATCTCAACCGCGGCTTCGCGCTGCTGGAGCTCGGCCGTCCCGGGCTTGCGCTGAAATCCTTCGACCTTGCGCTCCGGCTGCGGTCGGATTGGGTGGAGGCCAATCTCGGCCGGGCGACGGCGCTCGAAAGGCTCTACCGGCCCGCCGCGGCGCTCGCCGCCGCCGAAGCGGTGCTGGCGTCCGACGCCGACAACGGCGACGCGCTGGTCGTCCGCGGCAATGCGCTGGTCGCACTGAAGCGCGACGACGAGGCACTGGAGGCCTACGAACGGAGCCTCGCCGTGTTGCCGGATACGCCGGCCGGGCTGGTCAGCCGGTCGGGCGTGCTTGCGGCGCTCGACCGTTACGACGAGGCGCTGGCGGCGGCGGGCGATGCGGTCGACCAGGGCGCCGGCGCCGACGCGCATTTCGCCCGTGCCGTGGCGCTTCGCGGTCTCGGCCGGCTGGAGGAGCAGCTCGACGCGCTGGATACGGCGATCGAGGCCGGCAAGACCGGCGCCGCAATCCACCGCGCCCGTGGCATGGCGCTCGCCGAGCTCGGGCGTCTCGACGAGGCCGGCGACGCCTTCGGCAAGGCAATCGAGCTCGACCCGGAGGATGCCCGGACGCAGTTCGACCACTCCCATCTGCTGCTTTATCGCGGCGATTTCGAACGCGGCTGGCCGGCCCATGAATATCGGCTGAAGCTGCCGAATTTCGCCTTCGGCGACCGGGCGACGCCGCGCTGGGAGGGCGAGGACATCGCCGGCAAGCGGCTCCTCGTCCATGCCGAGCAGGGGCTCGGCGACGCCATCCAGATGGTCCGCTATCTCGGCCGGGTGCGCGACACCGGGGCGACGATCGTGCTCGCCATCCCGAAGCCGCTGCATCGGTTGGCCGCCGCCAACTTCCCTGATGTCGAGATCCGGGCGATGGACACCGACCGCGCCGATTTCGATTGCCAGGTGTCGCTGATGAGCCTGCCGCATATCTTCAAGACGCGGCTCGATACGATTCCGGCGGCCGTCCCCTATCTCACGGCGGAGCCGGACCTCGTCGCCAAATGGCGCGACAGGGTCGGCTCGAACGGCTTCCGGATCGGGGTCTGCTGGAGTGGCAACCCCGCCTATCGCGCCGATCGCTATCGCTCGATCCCGCTTGCCGCCTTTGCGCCGCTGCTGGTTAATCCGGAGGTGCGGCTGATCAGCCTGCAGGCGATGCACGGCCTCGACCAGCTCGAAGACCTACCGGAGGGGATGGCGGTCGAGAGCTTTGGCGACGAGATATCGGACAACCCGGACGGGCTGGCGGAAATTGCCGGCCTGATGATGTCGCTCGACCTCGTGGTCTCGGCGGATTCGGCGGTCGCCCATCTTGCCGGGGCGCTCGGGCAGCCGACCTGGACGGCGATCCGCTTCCAGCCGGAATGGCGATGGCTGGAGGGGCGCAACGAGCCGCCGTGGTATCCGACAATGTGGCTGTTCCGCCAGCCGGCGATCGGCGACTGGGCGGGCGTCTTCACCGAAATGGGCAGCTATCTCGAGAAGCTGTGGAAGGAGACGACCGGCGGGAGCTGAGCCGAGGTTCACAACGACGGGCGCAACCGGTCGAACGCGCTACCCCTCCCCAAAACCGCTGACGCGGTTTTGGCCCTCCCACAAGGGGAGGGCTGGTGTGCGTCGCACGTCGGGTGTCATGCCCGGCGACGTATCCGGCCTCCCGCGATGCGGGTTCGCGTCTAGTGCCGGAAGTGGCGCATCCCGGTCAGCACCATGGCGAGGCCGCGCTCGTCGGCGGCGGCGATGACCTCTTCGTCGCGCATCGAGCCGCCGGGCTGGATCACCGCCGTGGCGCCGGCCTCCGCCGTCGCGATCAGGCCGTCGGCGAAGGGGAAGAAGGCGTC
>JAGRKY010000488.1 GCA_020442095.1 Bauldia sp. | reverse complement strand
CCGTCCATTTCCGGCATGACGATGTCGGTCAGGAGAAGCTCGAACGGCTCCTCGCGCAGACGGTTGTAGGCTGACAGGCCGTTGTCGAAGGAAATGACGTCGAAGCCGGCGTTCTGCAACGCCTTCACCAGGAACCGACGCATGTCGTTGTCGTCTTCGGCCAGGAGTATTCTCGTCATGGGGTCGTTTCGGCTCCGGTTTTCCACCCCGGAATTAGCGATTCCGGAGTAAAGATCGCGTGAACGCCGGAGCGCAAGGCTTTTGCGAGCCTGTGGACACGCCGAGCCGAAATTGGCAACATCGCCTCCCCAAATCGACGGTGCCCGAAAACCCCATAATGCCGACACCGAACGATCCCTCCGCGACACCCGCTTTCGAGATCCTGTCGCCGGAGCAGCAGGCCATTCCGCTGGTCTTCAACTCGCCCCATAGCGGCCGCGTCTATCCGGAGAGCTTCCTCGCCGTTTCGCGCCTCGACCCATGGACGATCCGCTGTTCGGAAGACACCTATGTCGACGAATTGTTTGCCTCGGCCGTCGCCTACGGCGCGCCGATGCTGCGCGCGAATTTCCCGCGGGCGTGGCTCGACGTCAATCGCGAGCCCTACGAGCTCGATCCCAGGATGTTTTCCGGCGCCCTCCCGGATTTCGCCAATGTCCGCTCGGTCCGGGTAGCCGGCGGGCTCGGCACCATCGCCCGTATCGTGTCGGAGAGCGAAGAAATCTACGATCGGCCGCTCGATGTCGCCGAGGCGCTCGACCGCATCGAGGACTTTTACAAGCCTTACCACCGGGCGCTGCTCGGCCTCGTCACCAGGACCCGTTCCGATTTCGGCTTCGCGGTCCTGATCGATTGCCACTCGATGCCCTCGGCGGTGCGCGGTGGCGCCGGACGGCTGCGGCCGGACATCGTCATTGGCGACCGCTACGGCACGAGCTGCGCGGTCGAACTCACCGACATGGCGGCCCAGATCCTGACCCAGCTCGGCTACTCGGTCAGCCGCAACAAGCCTTATGCCGGCGGTCATATCACCGAGCATTACGGCCGGCCGCAACAGGGCATCCATGCCCTGCAGATCGAAGTCAAACGATGCCTCTACATGGACGAACGCAGCCTTGAGCCGACCGCCGGCTTCGAGCCGCTGCGCAGGGACCTGTCGATCTTCATCAGGAGTCTGGCCGACGCTGTCGGGGCCGGCCTGCTCTCTTTGCCCGACGCAGCCGAATAGGCAAAAAAAAGGCCGCTCGTTTCCGAGGCGGCCTAAGTCTAGGGAGGAAACGCCCAAGGAGGGCAGCGGTATCGCTACCGCACTGCAACAATTGGCCATCTCCGCCGTGAAATCAAGAGAAAGGGATGATGTTTGTCGCTCACAGTTTGTCGCAGTCATCCCGAATCCGCGATTAGCCCTTCGCGACAACGACAATTGACTAATAGAATCATAGGATTAGATACAATGTTGCGGAGCAGCAACACGACCTGCAACTTGCGCATGGCAGCCATGCCGGGACGTTTCCATGGACCTTGAAGCCCTTCCTGCCTTCGTCGATCGCCTGGCGGATGCTGCCTCCGATTCGATCATGCCCTTTTTCCGGGCAAAGCTGGATGTCGAGAACAAGAAGGCCTCGGGCTTCGACCCGGTGACCGCTGCCGACCGCCAGGCCGAGGCCGCGATGCGCAAGCTGATCGGGGAGGAATTCCCCGATCACGGCATCGTCGGAGAGGAATATGGCAGCGACCGAGCGGATGCTGAATTCGTCTGGGTTCTCGATCCGATCGACGGCACCCGGGCCTTCATTACCGGCTTGCCGGTCTGGGGCACCCTGATCGGCCTGCTGCATGAGGGGCGCCCGATCTTCGGCATGATGGCGCAGCCCTTCACCGGCGAGCGTTATGCCGGCGACGGCGGGCGCGCCTGGTATACGGGGCCGGGCGGCGGCCGGGCCATCGCGTCGCGCCCCTGCGCCGAGCTTGGCGAGGCAGCCCTGTTCACCACCAGCCCGCATCTCTTCTCGGACGAGGAACTGGTCGCCTATCATCGGGTCGAACGCTCGGTGCGCATGGCCCGCTACGGCGTCGACTGCTACGCCTATTGCATGGTCGGCTCCGGCCAGGCGGACCTCGTCGTCGAGGCCGGCCTGCAGAGCTACGATATCGTCGCGCTGATTCCGATCGTCGAGGGCGCCGGCGGGCGCGTCACCACCTGGGACGGCGGCTCGGCGGCCTCGGGCGGCCGGATCGTCGCCAGCGGCGACGCCCGGCTCCACGACCGGGTTCTCGAAAGCCTGACCGCCGGCTAGCTGGAGCCCGGCACGAAGGCGTCGAAAGCCGCCCAGAACTGCTCGCGAATAACGTCGCGCTCCATCATCAGTTCATGGCGCGCGCCGGGAAGGATGACGAGGGCGCCGGCGCGCAGCTCGTCGGCCAGCGTCTCCGCCGCGGCGACGGAGACCACCGTGTCCATCATCCCGACCATTACCAGCGTCGGAACGCCGATCGCCGGTGCGAAATCCGGCTCGGCGGCCTCCGACATCGCCTTGCAGGCGGCATGCAGCCAGCCGAAGGTCGGCGGCCCGATCGACACCTGCGGAAGCTCCCTGTAGATCGCCGCATTGCGGGCGAAACGGTCGGGATCCCCGGTGAAGGGATTGCCCTCGAAGATGTTCTCCGCGATCGCCCGGTTATGGGAGCGCGAGAGATCGAGCTCGCCGAGCCCGATCGCCGTCATCAACGCGGCGCCGGCCTGGATCATGCCCGGAGACGGCCGTTTCCGGCCGAGCCCCATCAGCGGCGCCGCCAGGACCATACGGGTGAAGCGGGTATGGCCGGCCCGGGCCGAGCGCAGGCAGACCAGCCCGCCGGTCGAATGCGCCAGCGCGAAATAGGGCGGAGGACAGTCGGGCAGCACCACCTGCTGCATGAAGGCGTCGAGGTCGCGCTCATATTCGTCGAAGCTGTCGACATGGCCCTTGTGCCGGTTGCGCAGCGGTCGGTCCGAACCGCCCTGCCCGCGCCAGTCGAGGGTCGCCACCGCGAAACCCCGCTTCCTCAGGTCGCCAACCACCTCGAAATAGCGCTCGATGCACTCTCCCCGTCCCTGGAACAGGCAAACGGTTCCGATGGTGCGGCGCTTGGTCGGCTGCCAGCGCGCGTAGCGGAGCTTGACGCCGTCACTTGCCATGACTTCGCCGACAACCGCCCCTTCGGGAACAGGGTTGGCTTCGATACCGTAGAGTTCCATCCGCGCCGCCGGAAAGGTGTGGATGTCCTGATTAGGCCAGCGTCGTGGGCTTCACAAGCGCCAGCTGGAAACCAAGCCGGCGGCGCCCTGGAAGGACGCCGCCGGCAGGTAGAGTACCGGTACCGGAGGGGGGCGGGACGATACCGGCCTCAGCTCAGTGGAGCGACCGGAACGGGTTTGGCTATTTCCCGCTGGACGACCGATCGATCCGATGCCGCGGGTTATGCGCCATTGCCCCTGAACGCAGTCCGAAACCGCCATTCATTTTCGGTTCACATTCGCCGGCCGGAAGGTCGCACTTCGGGGGTCTTGATTCCGGTTGCGGCAATTCCCAGATGAACCTTGCGGACGCCAATAGGGTCTGCGGAACCGATTGATAACCCGGCCAGAATGGCGGGTTCACAGGGTTTCATCCCACAGTCGCTCATAAGGAGGACGTACCATGCGTAATTTCGATCTCAGCCCGCTCTATC
>JAGRKY010000487.1 GCA_020442095.1 Bauldia sp. | reverse complement strand
ACGGTGAAGGACTTGTTGTGCATCCGGTGGTTCAGGCGCGGGAAATCAAAGGCGTAGGAGAGAAGCTTCGGATCGCGCAGGGTGAAGGGATTGAAGAGCCGGACCTGCATGGTCGGCAGGGCGTTCAGCGCGGCGAGCTGGCGGTCGAGGCCGGGAATGCCGTTGTCGTCGACGAGGAGCCGGACGCGGACACCGCGCTCGGCAGCCGCCCGCAGCTCGTCGAGGAGGATGAGCCCGGTCGTGTCGGTCTGCCAGATGTAATATTGCGCGTCGATGGATTCCTCGGCGGCGCGGGCGAGCACGGCGCGCGCGGCGAAGGCGTCGCGGCCGTCGAGGAGCGGGATGACGCCGCTCACCCCGTCGTGCCTTTCGATCGCCGGGAGCAGCGCCGCGCCGAGCCGGGTCTGGTCGGAGGCGGGGAGGGCGGTGCTTTCCGGCCGGCCGTCGAGGCTCGGGAGCGGGAACACAAGGCGAAGGATGACGACCGCCGCAGCCGCGAGAACGACGACGACAAGCAGGAACTTCAGCAACGCCTTGACCATCAAGCCCTCCAGCAGGCGCCACGCCACGCAGCCGCCAACCCCGATCCGCCGGGTCTTGATACAGTCTGCGCCGATCCGCGACCACCCGCCGGCCGGGGCGAGTGCCGCGATCCCTAGCCGCGCGGCGCCATCGGCGGCCCGAGGATTTCGATGTGGTGGGCGTCGCAGGCGGCAATCAGGGCTTTCTCCTCCTCGGGAGACGGCGGGCCATGCGGCTCGGGCAAGCCATCGTTTTCCGTCGGCCTGCTCACCGTCCGAACCAGCCCCTCGAAATCGCCGGGGCTCGTGACCGTGATCCATGCCCCGCCCTCGGGGGACTCGACGCAATACTGGTGTGGCACCTTCTTCGGGGCCATCAGCGTTTCGCCCGCACCGACTTCGTATTCCTCCCCGCCGACACGAAACCGGAACCGCCCTTCGAGGACGCGGAAGACCTCGTCTTCCGTGTGATGGATGTGGAGGGGCGGCGAATCGCCGAATGGCGCGCGGTGCTGAAGGACCGACAGGCGATCCTCACCCGCCGCTGCCGGAACCACGAACTGAACGCGCGTGTTCAGGAACCACACCGCGTTCGCTCCCCGATCGACGACTGTCATTCTTCTTCCTCCCAAGAAAAAGGTCAGCATTGGAACGAGCCCGACGAAGGCTCACGATATTCCGCTCCGTTCTCCGGTTTCGCAAGAAAGGCGAAGGAAGACCGAGACGCCGTCCGGACGGGATGATCCTGCGGCGGAAGGCCGCTGCGGATCCTCGGATAGGACCGCAAGCAAGACATGGCCGATCAAGGACTTGTGGCCAAAGGTCTGAATTAGAATAATTTCAATGAGTTGGATGCCAGGGTCTTGCCGTGACGAAACCCTTGCAGGGCGGGCGGCAACGGGTTTATGCGGTTCGCATGGATACAACCAAGAGGATCGCGCGCGGCCGGGTCGGCACCCTCGCGATCGTCATCCTGGCCGGCGCCACGATCGGCGCCGTGGCACAGGACGCCAACCCGACCATCGTCATCAAGGACCACGCCTTTCAACCGGCCGAAGTCCATGTCGCGGCGGATACCGTCGTCTTCCTGACCATCGACAACCAGGATCCGACGCCGGAGGAATTCGAGTCGCATGAACTTCGGGTGGAGAAGATCATCCCCGGTGAGCTCAGCGGCGTCGTCCGGATCGGCCCGCTGAAGCCCGGCACCTATCCCTTCTTCGGCGACTTCAACCAGGCGACCGCCCAGGGGAAGGTGGTGGCGGAGTGAGGCAGCGGTGATCGGCGCCCTTGTCATCGTCTTCCGCGAGGTCATCGAGGCCGGGCTGATCGTCGGCATCGTGCTGGCGGCGACCCGGGGCGTGCCGCATCGCGGGCTGTGGGTCGGCTTCGGCATCCTTTGCGGGCTGGCCGGCGCCGGCATCGTCGCGGTTTTTGCCGGCGGCATCAGCATGGCCTTCGAGGGGAGGGGGCAGGAGCTTCTCAACGCGGCGGTGCTGCTCCTCGCGGTCGCGATGCTCGCCTGGCACAATGCCTGGATGGCGAGGCACGGACGGGAGCTCGCCATGCGCGTCAGAAGCGTCGGCGAAGCCGTCTCGGCGGGCGAGCAGTCGCTGGCGGCGCTCGCCATCGTCTGCGGCGTCGCGGTGCTGCGCGAGGGCTCCGAGGTCGTGCTCTTCCTCTACGGCATCGTTGCTTCAGGCACGAGCGGCACCGAGCTCCTGATCGGCGGGCTGCTCGGCATCCTCGGCGGCGCGGCGCTGACGGGCCTGAGCTATCTCGGCCTGATCGCCATTCCCTCGCGCCATATCTTCAAGGTGACGGGGATCCTGATCACGCTGGTCGCCGCCGGCCTTGCGGCGCAGGCGGTGTTCTATCTCAACGCGGCCGGCGTGCTGACCGCGCTCGGCGCCGACGCCTGGGACACCGCATGGCTGCTGCCGGAATCGAGCATTCCCGGCATCATCCTCCACACCCTGATCGGCTACAGCGACCGGCCGAGCGAGATGCAGCTCGTTGCCTATCTCGCGACGATCGCGGTCATGGTGGTGCTGATGCGGATCGCCGCTCCGCCGCGGCGGCCGGCCGTGGCGACCTGAGCGGATCGCAAAGCCGCTCCGGCCGTGCCACCCGGCGGGCCGCAGGCGTTCGTCGGTCAACCCGGCGGTAACCGCCCGGGCAGAGCCGGCCAGCGCGCGCCTCGACAAGCCGATCGGCCAGTGGGTATTAGACCAGTGGATATTTGGACTCGGTGAGCGAGCGGCGGAGCGGCCGCCGGATTTCCTGACGGCGCAGGGAGGCCCGCCTTGGTACGCGCGAGACGACTTATCGGCGTTCTCACGGTCTCGCTGCTTGTCGTCGCCGGGGCCGGCGGTGCGGTAGCGGCCGAAAGGCCGGACCTTTCCGCGCTCTGCCTCAATCCGCCGACGCTTGACCCGCACGTGCCCGGCGACACACCGGTCAACGACCAGAGCTCGATCAACTGCCTTGCGTGGCAGACCTTCATCGCCCTCGACTGGCCGGCCGGCGGCGGGACGCCGTCGGATTTCGGGCGGCCCGGCGACCTCTCTCCGGTGGCCTGGTCCACCTTCGTCGATGTCCCCAATCTTCGCATTGGCCCGGACCGCGCAGGCATCGACGGGCCGCCGGCGGCCGATGCCATCCCGCAGCCCGCGGACTGCCCGGCCGACGTGGATGTGACGGTGACGCTGCGCCAGCACGCCAACCTCGGCTCCGGCTTTTCGATCACGGAGCAGGTGTTTCCGGCGTCGCAACCGGCGTGGCTGGCCGATCGCGACGCCAATCCCGTCCTCTACCAATTCCTGATCAATCGCGAGCAGTACGACTACATCCACCGCAGCGGATTGATCGACCGTGCCGCACAATATCCGGCGCTGGCGCTCGGCACGCCGGTCGACATGCCGCGCGGCACTGCCGGCGGCGACGTCGGTTCGATCGAGGTCAAGGCGGCCTGGCTGATGCTGCCGCCCGGCGCCGCCGGCGACCCACGCTGGCACGATCGCTACAAGCTTGCCCGCGCCCGGGTCTACGACGAGGGCGAGCGCCATTGCGAGATCCGCGACGTGGCGCTGGTCGGCCTCCATATCGTCCACAAGACGGAGAGCAATCCGCAGTGGATCTGGTCGACCTTCGAGCACGTCGACAACGTTCCGGATGCCTCTGCGGTCGCCGATGGAACCGCCTCCGGCGAGCGATACCGCTTCTGGTCGGGCGCGTGCACGGAACAGGTGGTGCCGGACGCCTGCCGTACCCTGGCGGTGGGCAGCTGCCGGCCGCAGTCGCCGGCGCCGGCCACCACCTCGTGTCAGCCGAACACGGCGCCGGCCTATTGCCTTGATCTGTTCAATCGGGAATGCCCGGCCTATCCGATCCAGGTGACACGCGAACTGCCCGTCGCCGACAGCGGCGAAAACCTGGTCCGGCAGACCAACGCCGCTGTCCAGCAGATGATCCGCGAGGGTGCCGGCACCGACTCGGTCTGGCAGTATTATCAGCTGGTCGGAACCATATGGTCGGGCGCGCCGGTCGAGCAGAATGCACCCGGCGGCACGCCGAAGGTAACGCCGCTCTCGATCGCGGGCATGCGGCCAAGCGACAGCGCCCTGCCGCTTGCCAACACCATGCTCGAGACCTTCACGCAGTCCACCGGGTGCCTGTCCTGCCACCGGACGGCCTCGATCGCGGTGACCGGCGCGTCGGGATCGCGCAACTTCGCGTCCGACTACAGCTTTGTCCTGCGAAACCTCGCAGCGGCTTTCGCGCGCGACGCCGCCGAGCCACCGCCGGAGTGGCCGGCCGAGGGGACGGAGGCCGATCCGTGAGCCGTCATCGGCCATTGTCGATGTCGCGCCGCCAGCTGCTTCGGCTTGCCGGCGCGGGCGCCGCATCGCTTGCCTGCGGTCGTCTCTCTTCCGGTTCCGCGATTGCCGCGCCGACGGGCGGGCTTGCGCGATTCGATCCACCGGCGATGATCCGCGATCTCGCCGATAACCCGGCCTCGCAGGCGCTCTTGAATCGCGACTGGAACACCAACGTCAACGGCTGGACGGAACAGGCGATCCTGGGCGATCCGTGGTCGTCGCTGTTCGACTCCTACAACGACTATTACTTCAATCCGCGCTCCACCGACATCGACGGCGCGATTGTCCAGCAGATCGCCTGGAACGCCTTTCCGAACCGCATCATGTATTATTTCCCGGCGTTCACACGTGAGCAGCAATGGGAGTTCGCCGACACCGGCACGCTGAATGGTGGCGCGGCCGGATCGCCGATGATCAACACCGCCGACGTCGAATGCGGCATCCTCGCCGGCCGGCCGGGCGACGTCGAGCGGATTTCCTTCCCGCCCTACGGCTATCGCGGATGGCTCGACGAATACTGCGAGATGGCGGTGCGCCGCGATGGCGCCGGCAAGCTGGAGCGGATCGACGTCACCTGCGAGAACCCGGAATACTGGTTCACCCTGTGGCGGGTCGACCGTGAGCGCGTGCTGGCGCTCTACCGCGAGATCCTCGGTCCGCAGGTGGCGATGGAAGACCTGGAGCTCAGGGTCGACGGCGCGGCGGTGATCGACCCGGCGACCGGACAGCCGGCCTATGACCCCCTCAACAAATGGAACCGCGGCACCGTCATGGACGACGGCGGCGGCGGCGCCGTCCATCTGACCAGCACGCCGAACACGCTTCAGACCGAAATCGGGCTCGCCGGAGAGATCGCCGCACAACGCCGGCAGGGCAACGCCAACGCCACCGAACTGATTTGCGCCAACGACTACGGCCAGCTTCACCGCAACAGCGATCCGCACATCAGCCAGGTCGGCAACCAGATCGTCGGCCTCGGTTACCGCATATCGCTCGCCAACCCCGTAGGCCTCTACCTGCAACGTCCCGATTTCCGTTCGTGGCGGTTGCCGGACGATCCGAACCTGCCGCCCGGGGCGAGGCCCGATGACCTCTATCGCGTTGTCCGCGGCCGCGAGACGCTTCCCGGTTTTCCGGAGACCTACGACTTCATCCTCAATGCCCGTCTGGAGATACCGGATGCGTGGAGGCGGGCCGGCGTCTCCTTCGGCCTCGCAGACGTGACCATCAACGGCGTGCCGCTCCGCTGGGGCTCGCAAGTGCTCGAGACGTTCAACGTGGCGCTGGTCGCCATGGCGATTCCGGCCGAGCGGCCGGCGCCGAAGCTCCGGAACGTTGTCCGCCTGCCCGAGGGCAGCCTCACCGCCGGCGCGGCGCCGGTCCAGATCATGTTCGAGGAGCTGTGGGACGCCTATTACGGCAGCGTCTACCAGGTGCCGAACCGACCCGATGTCACGATGAACCTGGCGAGCAACGTCGTCATCGTTGCGCCGCGGGTCAAGCGCGGCTGGACCGGCGGTCTGGCGCTCACCGGCGGCGACTTCGTGCCGGCGATCGATGGCGCATTGCCGACGGTGGCCTTTGTCGATCCGGCGACCGGCACGGTCGACGAAACGATTGCGGTTACCGTGCGCGCCCTGGAAGAGGTCATCTACAATGTCCCCGGCTTCACCACGCCGAGCGCATGGCAGCTCCTGCGCCTGACCGTCGCGGTCGGTGAGGGCGCCACGTCCGGTCCGCGCGACCTTCGCGTCACCAATCCCGGCCAGCCTCCGGCCGAGGCGGCGAAGTTCTTCCTCGTCGTGGAGGACTAGCGCGTTCGACCGGGAATGCGTCGCCTGCCCGGGCGGCGGCGAGGGCGGATGCAAGCGGTGGAGGTGGACCCCGCGCGGCCGGGGCCCCCTTGCGCGCGGTGCACCGGTTCCACTAGAAGGGCGCCGATCCTATCTACGGTTCTTTCCCAAATTGCCGGTCGCGGCGGCCGGCCCGGAGTCTCCATGGCGCGCCAGTTCATCTATCACATGCAGGGCCTCACCAAGACCTATGGTGGCGGCA